>NZ_JACCQA010000008.1:0-245241 GCF_015712215.1 Burkholderia sp. 9779_493 | reverse complement strand
TGCCGAACTGCTCAAGCAACTCGGCCGGAATCGCCGGCAGAGCCGCCGGCTGGGCTTTCGGTTTGCGAGGCATAAATTCTCCTTGGGAGCATGTTATGCCTTAAACACAAAATTCCTGACAGGCCCCTCCGCGAGGAATTCATTGTGCCGCTCGGTGGCTATCCTGATTTTCTCATCCAGTGAAACCAGTTCGGCATGCACCGCCGCAAGCTCGATCTCCTCCTCAACCACCGCTGTGCTCACATAGCGCGAGATATTCAGATTGAAATCATTTTTCTTCTCGATCTCCTCCATGCTCACCCGCCGCGAGTAACGTGCCTCCTCCTTACGGAACCGGTAGGTGTCGATAATCTTGTCGATGTGCTCGGCTAGCAGCCGGTTCTGCCGCTTGCCCTTCTCGAAGTGTTCGGCCGCGTTGATGAACAGCACGTCGTTCGGCTTCTTACACTTCTTTAGCACCAGAATGCACACCGGAATACCGGTGGAGAAGAACAGGTTGGGCGGCAGCCCGATCACCGTGTCGATGTGGCCGTCCTTGAGCAGCTTGGTACGGATGCGCGCCTCTGCGCCGCCACGGAACAACACGCCGTGCGGCAGGATGATGCCCATCACGCCGTCCTCCTTCAAGAAGTGGACGCCGTGCAGCAAAAAGGCAAAGTCCGCGGCCGATTTCGGCGCCAGGCCGTGGTTCTTGAAACGCACGTCCTCACTCAGCGCTTCAGTCGGCTCCCAGCGATAGCTGAACGGCGGATTGGCGATCACGGCATCAAACTTCGGCATCTTGGCCGGGTTAGTCTCGCGCAGCATGTCCCACTCGTTGAGCAAAGTGTCGCCGTGGAAGATATCGAACTCGGAATCCTTCACCCCGTGCAGCAGCATGTTCATGCGCGCGAGGTTGTAGGTGGTGATGTTCTTCTCCTGCCCGTAAATCTTGCCGATACCGTGCGGCCCCATACGGTGGCGCACATTGAGCAACAACGACCCCGAGCCGCAGGCGAAGTCCAGCACACTGTCCATATGTTTGCGCTGGCCGGTGGCCGGCTCCTGCCCGTCCAGCGTAACGATGGCCGAGAGGATGCTAGAAATGGGCTGCGGCGTATAGAACTCACCGGCTTTCTTGCCGGAGCCGGCCGCAAACTGCCCGATCAGGTATCCTCCCTGTATCCACCCGCCCTGTCCGTCGCACAGGTAGCAGAGATCACCAGCGAGGCACCCCAGACCATCCGTAACCGGCTGAGCGCCGGCACATACCCTGTCCCGTCGTTCAAGGTCGGCCGGAAGCGCGCTTTCCGCCTGCTTGACGTTGCTGCGTTTATCGATCGGCAATGTGCTGATGACCCGTCCAACCCCGCCAATCGGCGCCCCCGCCGAGGCCGGCCGACGAAGGTCCAGCAGGTAGCGAAACTGCAAGCGCAGACGAGCGCTCCCCAATCCGCCCACTCGTCCGGGTTGGTAGGGGGTGCGCGATGAGCCTAAAGGTTCGAATCGACCCGTTGGCATGGCAAGCCGGATTTGACGCCGGCGAAGCGGGTCGTCCGATGACTCCGTGCCCACCGAATCTCGACCCGTTTTCGTACTTTTCTGGATGGATCGAGGGCGACGCCAAGAGGCAGGGATTCGAACGTAGCCTTGGAGGTGCGGCATGAAGAGCCTCCAGGTAGCCCACGATGCGCTGGAAGAGCGCCTTAGCAATGAGCCCGTTACCTACGGTCAAATCGCTTTAGTCCCGGCTCACGCAACGACGACGTCGCGGGAAGAGCGGCTTATCAAGTTCGGCCTATCAATTGAGTCGGAACCACCCAGTGGCGACGATATGGCCTTCACGCATGCCGTCTTTTGCCAAGTCGGTCTTCCGCGCGCCAAGGTATTGGGACGGGAGTTTGTGCGGCAATCCGGTTCTGTCTGGCTTAGCGTGCAGGCTGGGCTCCTCGATGAAGGCAACGGACCGGTGGTCCAGCCCCTTCCGTATGGAGCGATGCCGCGCCTCGCGCTCGCGTGGGTACGTGCATTGTTAGCCGGTGGCTTGCGCACCAGCTCGAGGGGATTGAGCAAACTTTCCATCCCCCATTCCTTCCTGGCGATGCTGAAGACATGGGAGAGAACTGCGAGGCGCCGCACCACACTGGCTGGCTTCAACGGAGGATTGGTCTGTTTCAACCAATCGTCCCTCAGTTTGGCAATGTCCGCGCTTCGCACCGAAGCCATTGGTCTGGACGCGATGACCGTGCTCTTCCAAATGCGCAGCAGAGACGCTTCCTGCACGTAGCCCTTCTTGGAGGCGGCGATTTCGCGATCGTATCGATCGAGCGCTTCCGCGAGCGTGGTCGATTCCGCTTCGGCCCGGCTGACGAAGACGCCGCGATCGATCTCCGACTCGATCAGTCGAGCCCAAGCCTCTGCTTCAGCTCGCGTGTTGAACGTCTTGATCTGTACCGGATAGCCCTTGCGGCGAACGCGGGCCTGCCACTGAAGATCGCCTCGACGGGTGATAGATGCCATTCACTGCTCCTCAAGTGTTGCGTCTAAGGCTTCGACAGCCCAAGTGGCGCAAAATTGGCGCAATAAATCGAATCTACCAAAGAAAAAGGGCCTAGCCATCGGCTAAGCCCTTGATTCTATTGGTGGAGCGGAGGAGGATCGAACTCCCGACCTTCGCATTGCGAACGCGACGCTCTCCCAGCTGAGCTACCGCCCCAACAGTCAATCATCATACACACGCATTTCCGCGCTTGGCAATAGGGGTTACGTCACCCCCGACGCGTTACTTTGACGGCGCGCCAGCCAGCACCCATTCGACCACCGACCGGACGTCGGCGTCGCTCATGCGCGGATGCGCGGGCATCGGAATCGCGCCCCACACACCGGAGCCGCCGTCCTTCACCTTCTTCGACAGCTTCGCGACGGCCTGCGGATCGGACTTGTAACGCGCGGCGATATCCTTGAACGACGGGCCGACGAGCTTGCGGTCCACCGCATGGCAGCCCATGCACGCGTTGCTGCGCGCAACCTTCAGGCCGTCGCCGACGTCCGCATGCGCGGCGCCCAGCGTGCCGGCCACGAGCGCCGCGGCCGCGGCGCCCTGCACCATCCGGCGTTTCATCGATTTGATCTGCATGCCCGTCATTGCGCCTTCGCCTTTGGATTGCCCGGATGCACGCTCGACGAATTCGAGATCGGCGCGGGCGGCTGCAGCGGCGTGGACTGCACCGACGCGTCGGGCACCGCGCCGACCGTCGCGTTGTCCGCCGGTGCGGCAGCCGCCTGCGCGCCGGAGGCGCCGCTCGCGGGCGACGCGTCCTGCAGCGCCTGCGCGTCCTGCGGCTTCACGTACTGGAACACCTTCACGACCTTCTCGACGCCCGGCACCTGGCTCGCGGCTTCCGCGCCGCGATTGCCTTCGTCCACCGTCACGAGGCCCATCAGGTAAAGATTGCCGCGTTCGCTGACGACCTTGTAGTAGTTCGCCGAGATGCCCTTCGTCGCAATCAGCTCCGACTTCACGCGGCCTTCGAGGTACGAGTCGTTCGCGCGCGACGACAGCGACGACGCCGGCTCGACCGACAGCTCGTTGACGATGCCGTTCACGTTGTTGATGCCGCGCACGATTTCCTCGGCGCGCTGCTTCGACGCATCGTTCGGCACTTCGCCCGTCAGCAGCACGCGGCGGTTGAACACCGTCACGTTCACGTGCGACTGGTCCGGCAGCCCGTTGTTGATCTGCGTGAGCGACTTGACCTGGATCTCGCGATCCTCCGTCTGCGCGCCGAGCGTGCGGCGATCGGTCGCGATCAGCGCGCCGCCGCCGGCCGCGGCCCCCACGACCCCGAGCACACAGCCCTGCAGCGACACGGCGAGGCCCGCCGTCAGCGCAGCAAGCAGCGTGGTTCTGACGAGCGTCTGTTTGACGCGGCTTTGATTCATCGACGGCTCTCCTTCGTTCAATCCTCACCCAGCAGCATCGCGTCGATGCCGTCGCACAGGCTGTGGATGGTCAGCAGATGGACTTCGTGGATGCGCGCCGCGCGAACGGCGGGCACGCTGATCGGAATATCGGTGTCGGACAGCGCGGCCGCGACCGTGTGGTCGTTGCCGCCCGTCAATGCGACGACGGTCATCTCGCGCTCGTGCGCCTCATCGATCGCCGCAAGCACGCGCGGCGATGCGCCGCCCGCATCGAGCACCAGCAGGATGTCGCCCGTCTGGCCCAGCACGCGCACCTGCTGCGCGAACAACTGCTCGGCGGCGGCCGCGCCGGCGAGGCCGGCCTGCGACGCGTCGGTGGCCAGCGCGATCGCGGGCAGGCCCGGACGCTCGCGCTCGAAACCGCCGACGAGCGACGCGGCGAGGTACTGCGCGGCGGCGGCCGACGGGCCGTCACCGCACGCGACGATCTTGTTGCCGTTCGCCAGCGCGGCGAACATCGCATCGACCGCGGCTGCGATCGGCAGCGACAGCGCGTCGGCCGCTTCGGCATGAAGCGCGGCGCTGTCGCGGAATTGTTGCTGAATACGTTCGACTGACATCGATTCCTGGTGAACTGGGCGCGTGGCACCACTCGCGCGACATCGTGGGTGCGGCGAGTTTACCGTACTCCGGCGCCCTCTCCGGGGGTCCGGCAAGAACTCTTTACATCTCGTCACAGCTCGCCCTACGCGTCGTCGGTACGAAATGCGTCGCGCAGCCACGCAAGCCGGCCGGCCTCGAACGCGACGACGTCGAAACGGCACGCGGCACCGGCGCCGTGCCGCGACCAGAACTGCAACGCGGCCGCGACCAGACGCCGCCGCTTGCGCCAGCCGACGCTCGCGGCCGCGCCGCCATGCCGGGTGCTGCGCCGCGCGCGCACCTCGACGAACACGAGCATGCCGTCGGGCTCGCGCATCACGAGATCGAGCTCGCCGCCGCGCATCGTCACGTTCGCGGCGACGAACCCCAGACCGTGACGCTCGAGAAACTGCCGCGCGCGCTGCTCGAACGCGGCGCCGACCGGTTTGGATCGCGCCGCGCCGGAAAAGTTGTCGCCCGAACGCGGCCGACCGCGCGCGCCCTCCGGCCGCGCCGGCGCCGCGTGGCACAATGCCGTCCTTGTTCCGCTCGTGCCGCGATTGCGTGCATTGCCTGCCATGACTGCCCTCCTCGAACTCGCGCATACGCAGCACTACCCGGACGCCACGCTCTACGTGGTCGCCACGCCGATCGGCAATACGGCCGACATCACGCTGCGCGCGCTGCACGTGCTCGGCCTCGCCGACCGCATCGCGGCCGAAGACACCCGCAACACGGGCCAGCTGCTCGCCCGCTACGGGATCTCGAAACCGCTCGTCGCCGTGCATGAGCACAACGAACGCGAAGCCGCGCAGCGCGTGATCGAGCTGCTGCGCGGCGGCGAACGCGTGGCCTACGTGTCGGACGCCGGCACGCCCGGCATCTCGGACCCCGGCGCGCGGCTCGTCGACGCCGTGCGCGCGGCCGGCTTCGCGGTGGTTCCGCTGCCTGGCGCGAGCGCGGCCGTGACCGCGCTCAGCGTGGCCGGCGACTGGGCCGGCGCGTTCACGTTCGCGGGCTTCCTGCCGCCGAAGGCGAAACAGCGCGCGAGCGCGCTGCAGGCGCTGGTGTCGCACCCGTACGCGCTGGTGTTCTACGAAGCGCCGCACCGGATCGCCGAAACCGTCGCCGCGCTCGCCGACGCGTTCGGCCCCGCGCGCCGGCTGCTGATCGCGCGCGAACTCACCAAGCTACACGAGCAGTTGTTCCAGGGCACCCTGGCCGAAGGACAGGGCTGGCTCGCCGGCGACGCGAACCGGCAGCGCGGCGAGTTCGTGCTGGTCGTCGAAGGTGCGCCGGCGGCAAGCGGCGAAGCCGACGACGCCGCGCACGACGCGCTGCTCAGGCTGCTGCTCGAAGAGGTGCCGGTAAAAAGCGCGGCAAAGCTCGCGGCCGCGTTGACGGGCGCATCGCGCAACGCGCTGTATGCGCGTGCGCTCGTGCTGAAGGAAGGCACGGAAGGCTGACGCGCACCGCCGCCGCGCGGAAACGACAAAGGGCTGCCGGAAGGCAGCCCTTTGTACATGAGCGGACGATTGGCCGCGTTACTTCGCCGAGATCGACGCGAACATTTCGTCGCGGGCCTCGCGTGCTTCCTGCGGCGACAACCCTTCGATCTTCACGCGGCCCGTGCCGGCGTGCACGAGCCCGATCACCTTGGCCGCCGCGTATGACAGGTCGAGCACGCGACCGCGCTTGAACGGCCCGCGATCGTTGACCTTCACGACGACCCACTTGCCGGTCGATGCGTTCGTCACCTTGATGTACGACGACAGCGGCAGCGTGCGGTGCGCGGCGGTAAACGCGTTCATGTTGAAGCGTTCGCCGTTCGCGGTGCGGCGGCCGTGGAAGTCCCGCCCGTACCACGATGCGCGACCGGTCTGGCGGAAATCGGATACATCCTTGCCGTCGATCGGCTCGGCGTCCGCCAGCGACGACTTCTTCGCGTCCTTGCTGTCGGCCGCCGGCATCGATGCCAGCGCGGAATCGAAACTGAGGGGCTGCTTGTCGTCGTCCGCCTTCGCGGCAGCGGCCGTCTTGTCGACCGCCTTCTTCTGGTTCACGCTGCCGGTGGTCTGGCTGGGTGGCACCGCACAGCCCGTCAGCGCAAAAAACAATGCAATGGTTCCGAATCGGCTCGGAAAACGTAAATTCATCGACGTGTCGCCTTCTGGTTCGGGCCGCATCGATACAACGCTGCTACACAACGCAGAGATGCGGCCCGGACGGCAAATGCGTGCACGCCCCGCTCGAAGGCGAGCAGGCGGCTAGCATGGGCGCGGCGTTCGTCTAGGCCGCAACCGTCCTGATTAGTTTTCACGTCTGGCGCAACCTGTCCCCAACAGCCTGACCAGACCCCACATGCCGCCATCGAACATGGCTTCACGTTCGCGCGCGTCGATACGACCAACGCACAGGAACGGCGGCACAGGCCTCATCCGGCGGCGCGGCAGCAGGGCCGCAGGCGGGCGCGCAGCACCCGGCCGGACAAGACGTGAGCACCGAATGCTCGGTGCTGGATACACCGCCGGACTCCCCGGCGGCCGATGCTTGACGGTGAATCGGACGCCTCATTTAACGGGGCCGAAACACCAGCGAATTGCGTGAAATTCACGCGCAATGGGGCGCATTATACATAAATCAAAACCTTGTCTCGAAAAGCACCCCCGACGCACCATTGATTCTCGCTATGGCTGTAACAATCGACATGCTCCGGGAATGCCCGCATCCGCGCGCCGCAGCACGCATCGCGCGCCCGGCAGCCCGCACGCGCGACCGGTACAATCGCTCCTTTTAGCCGCCGGTGCTCCCATGAAAGTCACGCTCATTCCGGTCACGCCGTTCCAGCAGAACTGCTCGCTGCTCGTCTGCGAGAAGACGGGCCGCGCGGCCGTCGTCGATCCGGGCGGCGATCTCGACCGGATCGAACAGGAAGTCGCGCGGCAGAACGTGCAGGTCGAGAAGGTGCTGCTCACGCACGGGCACATCGATCACTGCGCGGGCGCGAAGACGCTCGCGACGCACTACGGCGTGCCGATCGAAGGGCCGCAGGAAGAAGAGCGCTTCTGGATCGAGAAGCTGCCGATGCAGAGCGAGCGCTTCGGCTTCCCGGCCGCCGACAGCTTCGAGCCCGACCAGTGGCTGAACGACGGCGACACCGTGCGGTTCGGCGACGAGACGCTCGAGGTCTATCACTGCCCGGGCCACACGCCGGGCCACGTCGTGTTCTTCAGCCGCGCGCATCGCATCGCGATCGTCGGCGACGTGCTGTTCGCGGGCTCGATCGGCCGGACCGATTTCCCGCGCGGCAATCACGAGGACCTCGTCCGTTCGATCAAGGAAAAGCTGTGGCCGCTCGGCGACGACGTCACGTTCGTCCCCGGCCACGGCCCGGTGTCGACGTTCGGCGACGAGCGCCGCACGAATCCGTTCGTGTCCGACAAGGTATTCGGATGAACCAGACCGCCATCCCCGAAATTTACGTCAGCACCGACGTCGAGGCCGACGGCCCGATTCCCGGTCCGCATTCGATGCTGAGCTTCGCGTCGGCCGCCTATACCGAGGACAAGCAGCTGATCGCGACGTTCTCGGCGAACCTCGAGACGCTGCCCGGCGCGCACGCGCACCCGGTGCAGGAAGCGTGGTGGAAGACCGAGCCGGAAGCCTGGGCCGCGTGCCGGCGCGATCTGCAGACGCCCGAGGCGGCGCTGGTCGCCTACGTCGAATGGGTCGAGGCGCTGCCTGGCAAGCCGGTGTTCGTCGCGATGCCGGCCGGCTTCGATTTCACGTTCATGTTCTGGTACATGATGCGCTTCGCCGGGCGCTGCCCGTTCTCGTGGTCGGCGCTCGACATCAAGACGCTCGCGTTCGCGATGACCGGCCTGCCGTACCGCAAGGCGATCAAGCCGCGCTTTCCGAAGCACTGGTTCGACGATCATCCGCACACGCACGTCGCGCTCGACGATGCGATCGAGCAAGGCGCGCTGTTCTGCAACATGCTCGCCGACCTGCGCCGGCAGCAGGCCGCGCTGGCGGGCCTGGCCGTATCGGATACCGATCGGTCGGAAAGCGCGGGGGCGGGACAAAATCCCACGGATCCGCGGGCAAATTAGCGAATCTCGCTCAACAGCGCGTCGCCAGATTGCCTTTCCTTTCCCGGCCCTCTAACATTCAGCGTGTTGTAGCTGCCGCATGGAGGCGCAGGTGACGCTCGATTCCGATTCCTTTTCGCAAAAAATCCTTCGCCTGTTGCAGCTCGACGCGCGCCGTTCCGTTCAGGAAATCTCCGACCAGGTCGGCCTGTCGAGCACGCCGTGCTGGCGCCGCATCAAGGACATGGAACAGTCGGGCGTGATCCAGCGCTACACGGCGCTGCTCGATCGCGAGAAGCTCGGCCTGCACGTCTGCGCGCTCGCGCACGTGCACCTGACGCGCCACAACGAAGGCGGCGTCGAGCAGTTCGAGCGCGAGATCGCGACCTGCCCGGAAGTCACCGAATGCTACAGCACGACCGGCGAAGCCGATTACATCCTCAAGATCGTCGCGCCGGACATCAAGGCCTACGACGTGTTCCTGCACGAGCGCATCTTCAAGATCCCGGCCGTGTCGCAGGTGCGCACGAGCGTCGTGCTGCGCGAAATCAAGTTCGACACGCAACTGCCGCTGTAACGCGCCGGCCCGCCCCCGCGGCGGGCCGCGTTCACGGTTGCCGGTCACGTCCGCGCGGGCAACGTGCGCGTGAAGCCGATCCGGCGCGCGCCGAATTCGCGCTTCAGCGTCTCGATGTCGAGCCGGCCGGCCAGCGCCGCATCGGTGTCGCGCGGATCGCTGTCGAGCGTCACGTCGACCTCGAGCCCCGTACTCAGGTAATGCAGGTTGATCGCCGCCGCGCGCAGGCCGCGCTGCGCGAGCGCGGCCTCGAGCCGCGCCGCGAGCTCGCCGCGCGGCGGCAGCGCGAGCGCCGGACGGCGCGCCGCATCGTTCTCCGGGTCGACGTGGATCAGCGCATCGAGCACGCGCGGGTCGGACAGCACGCGCGCCCGCGCGGTCTCGGCGATGTAGTGCCCTTCGGAGACGGAGATCTTCGGATCGACGAGGATGTGCGCATCGACGAGCGCGGCATCACCCATCTTGCGCGTGCGCAGGTCGTGCACGTCGCGCACGCCGGGCGTCGCGACGAGCAGCGCGCGGATCTCGGCCGTGTCGGCCGTATCGAGCGCGCGGTCGGAGAGGTCCTGCAACGCGTCATAGCCGAACGTCCAGCCCATGCGCGCGACCATGAAGCCGACGATCGCGGCCGCGATCGGGTCGAGCAACCGCACGCCGGCCAGGCTGCCGACGATGCCGATCGCGACGACGAGCGACGACGCGGCATCCGAACGTGCATGCCACGCGTTGGCGACGAGCATCGCCGAGCGTACGCGCCGCGCTTCGCGCAGCATGTAGCGAAACAGCGCTTCCTTCGACACGAGCACCGTCAGCGCAACGATCAGCGCGGAAAAATGCACGGCCGGAATGTTTTCGAGATTAACGAGGCGATCGCCGGCACGCCAGAGCATGCCGATACCGACTGCAATCAGGATCGCGCCGAGAAACAGCGACGCGACCGTCTCGTAGCGGCTATGGCCGTAATTGTGGTCGGCATCCGGCGAGGCGCCGCTATGCCGATTCGCAACCAGCACGACAAAATCCGAGATCAAATCGGAAATCGAATGCACACCGTCAGCAATCAATGCCTGCGAATGCGCAATCACGCCGACGACGATCTGAAATGTCGCAAGCACGACATTCAGGACAATACTGACGAGCGTGCTCTTGCGCGCAACTGCGTGCTTATCTGCGCTCTGCGCGTCGCCGGAAAACGTAGACATGAAATATGAGATATCGGTGTGCGCATCGGTGTGCGATACGCAATTCTATCAAAAGCGCCCCGCAAGCCCTTCCAATACCCACAAATTTCTCATTTAAATCAACCGCTTATACGAACGTGTCGCATTTTCATTCACACGACGTTTCTTACATTTTTATGACGGCGCCGAGCGGGCCGCCGGCGCTCGGAAAACAAAAAAGCCGCGCTCCTCGACGGACACGCGGCTCTTTTGAAGAGCGGGCAACCTAAACGAACGTTTAAATCGCAAACTGTTCGCGGTTCTTGCCGGCGATCCAGCGCGGCGGCTTGCCACGGCCCGACCACGTCGCGCCCGTTTCCGGATCGCGGTATTTTGCCGCCACGCCTGCGCGCGGACGACCGACCTTGCCGGCCTTCGCGCGGCTGAGACCGAGTTCGGCGAGCGAAAAGCCGTAGTCGGCAATTTTCTGCTTCACGTCATTCAGCACTTCAGCGTATTCACGCGACTTCGCTTCTTCGATTTGCTTCTCCAGCTTCTCCCGCTGGGCCAGCAGGTCCTTGTAAGAAGACATAGTTTCCCTTTCTATCTGACCAATGGCGCCGGTCTGCAGCCAGCTCACCATTCATGAAATATATGTGCCTCGGATTTTCGAAGGCAGAGATTAGCACAAAAAAGATTTGATAGAAGCGAGATTCATGAAAATACCGAGACCCATTGTAATTCACACATGTCATTTTGACCGGCCGCGGCCTTTTCTCAAATTTTTACGCTCCTACACAGAGATTAGGACATTAGCGATTGACTATTAGGTCTATCAACATACGCAATTACCCTGCATTCGAAAAAATCAAAGCTTTCGTCGGACGACAGTTTTGCGAAAACCACATGACGCGGTTTGCTAAACGGACTCATCACTGACCCGCGACGTCACGTCACATCCTGTGCGCAGGCGATCAGCCGGTCGCGCAGCGCGCCGATGTCGGCCGACGGCGCGTCGAACGGCGTGCGCACCCGGCGGCCGTCGCATCGCCAGTCCGCGCCATGGCGATCGACGCCGAGCAGGTCGAGCCCGTCGCGGCGTGCGTCGCCCGCCTCGTACGCGTGCCACAGCGCCTGCTCGTCGTCGAACGCGAGCGGCGGCAGCGCATCGAGCTGCGTGCCGTCGACCCAGCCCATTCGCCCGAACCCGCCGATGTAGCGCAGCCGCTCGATCTCGAGCGCCCAGAACGCGAAATCGCCGAGCGCGAGATAGCGTGCGGCGTCCGGTTCGTAGCGCAGGTAGCGCGCGGTGACGTGCGGATCGTCGCCGAGCGGCACGAACCGGCCCAACAGCGTCGCGCGCTCGGCGTTCAGGACGTCGCCGTCGCCGGCATCGACGACGAGGAAACCCGCACGCGGATCGGCGACGAGATTGCGCGTGTGCTCGGCCAGGCCGCTCACCAGGATCACGGGCCGATGGCTCGCATCGGGTGCAAACGGCACGACGGTCGGATACGGAAAGCCCTGCGGTTCGCGCGCATGGGTGGCGAGCGTGCCGAGCGCGCAGCGGTGCAGCAGATGCAGGGCGAAGGCGGGATCGATGTTCAAGGGGACTCCTGCGGTCGAAGGGGCGCATCGGTTTCGATGTTACCCGCGCACGCCGCGTGCCGCGCATCGGCCGAACGGCCAGTCCGTCACCGGGGCGCCACCGCGAGACGACCCGCTCTCCAGCGCATCGGCCGAACGGCCATCGCCCGGCAGGATCGTAAGCGGTTCGATAGAATCGGACAGGTCCGACGGGCGCCACGTGCGCCCGCGCATTTTCCTGACGAGCCTTCCCGTGTCCGAATCCTCCTCCCCCGAATCGTCGTCCCCGTTCGCCGCGCCGCCCGACGCGCACCGCGTGCTGTCGCTGCCGGCCCGCCAGCGTGCGCGCACGGCGTCGATGGCGCTGTTCTTCGTCGCCGGCATGATGTACGCGTCGTGGGGCGTGCACGTGCCGACCGTGCGCGACAAGTTCGCGCTGAGCCCCGGGCTGCTGTCGATCGCGCTGTTCGCGGTCGCCGGCGGGTCGATCGCCGCGATGCTGACCATCGCGCGCTGGATCGCGCGCGTCGGGTCGCGCACCGCGTGTCTGGCCGGCGGGCTCGTGATGTCGGCGTGCGCGGCGCTGATCCTCGTCGTGCCCGACTACTGGATGCTGCTCGCGGTGCTCGCGCTGTTCGGCTTCTCGATGGCGACACTCGACGTCGCGATGAATGCCGAGGCCAGCGCGGTCGAAATCGCGCTCGGCAAGCCGATCATGTCGTCGCTGCACGGGATGTTCAGCATCGGCGGGATGGCCGGCGCAGCGGCCGGCGGCGCGCTGCTGTCGGCCGGCATGGCGCCGGTCGCGCATCTCGCGCTCGCGGCGGCGGTAAGCGCCGCGGTGCTCGTGGCCGCGAGCCCGGCCGTGCTGCCGCACGTGCCGCACCACGAACAGGCGCACGGCGGCGGCAACCGCTGGCGCTCGCCCGCATTGTGGATGCTCGGCGGCATCGCACTGATCGCGCTGATCGCCGAAGGCGCGATGTACGACTGGGCGACGGTCTACATGCGCGACGTCGTCGCGGCGAGCCCGGCGCTCGCGAGCGCCGCGTACGCGGCGTTCTCGGGCGGGATGGCCCTCGCGCGCTTCGCGGGCGACGCCGTGCGCGCCCGCTTCGGCGCGCCGCAGCTCGTGTTCGCGAGCGCGTCGCTCGCGTGCGCGGGGATGATCGGCGCGCTGCTGCTGCCGTATCCGGCCGCGGTGCTGACCGGCTTCACGCTGATGGGTCTCGGGCTGGCCAACATGATGCCCGTGCTGTTCGCGGCCGCCGCGCGCGTGAAAGGCATCCACGCGGCCGAAGGGCTCGCGCACGTGGCCGGGCTCGCGTATTTCGGACTGCTGTTCGGTCCGGTCGTGATCGGCGCGGTCGCGCAGGCCGCGAACCTGACGATCGGCCTGTCGGTCGTCGCGCTATGCGCGGCGCTCGTTGCGCTCGTCGCGCCGAAGGTGCTGTCGCACCTGAAGATCTGACTGCACGGCGGCGCACGCCGGCCCAAAAAGAAAACGCGCATGCGTTGCCGCATGCGCGCTTTCCCCCCTTCTGTTGACCGCTTGTCGCGTTACATCTTCACTTCGTCGAGCAGCGACTTCTTGCCGCTCTTGTAGTTGTACAGCGAGATCACGCCGTGCTGCAGGTCGCCCTTCGAGTCGAAGGTCGTCGTGCCGATCACGCCCGTGTACTTCGTCGCCGGCATCGCCGCGAGGATCTTCGCCGGGTCCGTCGAGTTCGCGCGCTTCATCGCGTCGGCGATGATGTACACGGCGTCATACGTGAACGGTGCGTAGATCTGGATCGGCTGGCCGAAACGCTTCTCGTACTTCGCCTTGAACGCCGCGCCGCCCGGCATCTTCTCGAGCGAAGCACCGGCTTCCGAGCACACGATGTTGTCGGTCGCGTCGCCGGCCAGGTCGGCCAGCTTTTCCGTGCACACGCCGTCGCCCGCGAAAATCTTCGCGCGCAGGCCGAGCTGCTTCGCCTGTTTCGCGAACGGGCCGCCGGTGGCGTCCATGCCGCCGTACATGATCGCGTCCGGGTTCTCGCCCTTGATCTTGGTCAGAATCGCGCGGAAGTCGACTGCCTTGTCGTTCGTCGCGTCATGCGACATCACCTTCAGGCCGAGCGCCTTCGCCTTCTTCTCGAATTCGTTCGCGAGACCCTGGCCGTACGCGGTCGAATCGTCGACCACCGCCACGCTCTTGATGCCCTTCGAGTGCGCGTAGTCGGCCAGTGCCGGGCCCTGCTGCGCATCGGTCGCGACCACGCGATACGTGGTCTTGAAGCCCTGCTGCGTGTAAGCCGGGTTGGTCGCCGACGGCGAGATCTGCACGACGCCCGCATCGCTGTAGATCTTCGAGGCCGGGATCGACGTGCCCGAGTTCAGGTGGCCGACCACCGCGACGACCTTGTCGTCGACAAGCTTCTGCGCAACCTGCGTCGCCTGCCGCGGGTCGGCGGCGTCATCCTGCGGGTCCAGTTGCAGCGTGATCTTCTGGCCGCCGATCGTGAGACCCTTCGCGTTGATCTCCTCGACTGCGAGACGTGCGCCGTTTTCGTTGTCCTTGCCCAGGTGTGCAATGCCGCCCGTCAAGGGCGCGACGTGGCCGATCTTGACGACTTGATCGGCGGACGCGTTGCTTGCAGCTGCAGCACACAGCATCGCCGCGGCGGTGATCGGCAACAGCTTTTGCATCTTGATATTCATGTAAGTCTCCAGTTCGGTCCCAATAAACGCCATCGCCCGGTGCCCCGCTGCCATCCCCGTGTTTGCAATCACTGGACGATTCGCCGGTTGCATCGTTCATGCACTTGGCCTCAAGCACGTGAAAACAGCCGCTTTTAGCGGCCACCCGCCCGTACTTGCGCGCAAGTGTAGGTGATCAAATTAATTTGTGGGACTTTTTTGGGGTAGTGGTAACACTACCGATACGCGCGCTTTGGAAGGAGGACTCGAATATCGCCGCAAGCCCCGCCGGATAAGGGTTTCCGCTAATTCCCGGCGATCTTTTGAAAGGTCGTTTCAACGCATTCCCGGGGTATTTCGATTCGGTATTTTGTGCCCGGGATCGTTGAATGAAACGCGTGTGACGGCACACGCGTTTCGTCGTCCGACATGAACGATTTCTGGCGGCCGATGCGGGGTTCAGGCGGCCGAGGCGCGCCATTCGGCGTCGAGCGCGGCAACCAGTTGCGACGTCGTCAGCGCGTCGCCGCGCCGCCGCGCGAGGGGTGCGCCCTGCCCGGCCCACAGCGACAGATAGTCGCCGTCGTTCGCGCGCGCGGCGGCCTGGCGCAGCGGCTGGGTCAGCGCGTTCTGCACCGGATACGGTGCCGCGTCGACCACGTGCTCGCCGAGCCGCGCCATCAGCGTGTTGCGCAGCCCGCGTGCGTGACGGCCGGTGATCGCGCGCGTGACCTGCGTCGACGTATCGGCGCTCGCGAGCAGACGCGCCTTCCAGTCCGCGGCGATCGCGCTTTCCGCGCACGTGAGGAACGCGGTGCCGAGCTGCGCGGCCTGCGCGCCGAGCGCGAGCGCGGCCGCGATCCCGCGGCCGTCCATGATGCCGCCCGCGGCCAGCACGGGCAGCCCCGTCGCGTCGACGAGTTGCGGGACGAGCGCGAGCGTGCCGATCAGCGCGTCGTCGGCGGAGCCGATGAAGGTGCCGCGATGGCCGCCGGCCTCGGCGCCCTGCGCGGACAGCGCGTCGGCACCGGCCGCCTGCCACGCGAGCCCTTCGGCCACGTGCGTCGCGGTGCCGATCACATAAGTGCCGGCGGCTTTCAGGCGGGCGACGTCGGCCGCGTCGAGCACGCCGAACGTGAAGCTCGCGACCGGCACGCGCAGCGCAACGAGCGCATCGAGCTGCGCGCGGAAATCGGGCGCATAGCGCGCGGGCGCCGTGCCCGGCGGCAAGCCGAGCGTCGCGTTCAGCGGGTCGATCGCGGCCAGCGCACGCGCGACGGTCGCCGCATCGGGCGCGGCTTCATCGGGCAACACGAACAGGTTGATCGCGAACGGGCGATCGGTCGCCGCGCGGATCGCGGCGACTTCGGCCTCGATGCGCTCGGGCGCGAGCGCGCCGGCGCCGAGGCTGCCGAGCGCACCGGCATTCGACGCGGCGGCGACCATCGCGGTCGTGGTCGCGCCGACCATCGGCGCCTGCACGAGCGGCAGACGCAGGCCGAAGCGTTCGGAAAAGGGGGTGGACAACGAGCGGGCAGACATGGCGAATCCTTCGATGACGATGCGCGAAAGCGCTTTGTAAAGGCCGACACATCGACTCTATCGAAGCGGCGCGGCGCCGAAAAATGAATAATCGAGATCGAAACGATCGCTGCGCGAGAAACGGGCGCGTGCACTGCAGCATCGAACGATTGGTGGCACACTAGGCCGCCCTCTTTCACCCTGGGGGCGCGCATTGCGCACCCCGCACGCCAGGAGTTCAGAACGTGACTGCCCAATGGATCGACATCCCGACCGGTAACGACAGCTTCGGCGGCTATCTCGCGCTGCCCAAGCACGGCAAGGGCCCTGCCGTCATCATCATCCAGGAGATTTTCGGCGTGAACGCGCACATCCGTGCAGTCGCCGACCAGTACGCGGCCGACGGCTTCGTCGCGCTCGCGCCCGACGTGTTCTGGCGCACGCAGCCGCGCGTCGAGCTGACCTACGAAGGCGCGGATCGCGACAAGGGCATCGAGCTGATGAAAAAGACCGACGTGGGTCTCGCGGTCGCGGACATCGGCGCGGCGGCCGACGCGTTGCGCGCCCGCCCCGAAGTGGACGGCAAGCTCGCCGCGATCGGCTACTGCTTCGGCGGCCAGCTCGCATACCGCGCGGCCGCAACCGGCAAGCTCGATGCGGCGGTGTCCTATTACGGCGGCGGCATCCAGAACGCGCTCGACCTCGCCGGCCAGGTCACGCAGCCGATCCTGTTCCACTACGCGGAAAACGACCACGGCATTCCGCTCACCGCGGTCGACCAGGTGAAGGCCGCGTTCGCCGGCCACGGCCATGCGTCGTTCCACGTGTACCCGGGCGCCGAGCACGGCTTCAACTGCACGGACCGCGCGTCGTACAACCAGCGTGCCGCGGCGCTCGCGCACGGCCGCACGCTGACGTTCCTCGCCGAGCACCTCTAAAAACGCCGGCCGCGGGCCCGCCACGCCGGGCCCGCGTTATGCTCGCACCATCGCCATGAGTCACAACGGGGGTGACCGCGATGCACTCGGACTATCTCGCGCATGACGCCATCGGACTCGCCGCGCTCGTGCGCGACCGCCAGACCAGCCCGCGCGAACTGCTCGACGCCGCGATCGGCCAGGCCGAAGCGGTCAACGGCGCGATCAACGCGATCGTGCTGCAGGACTACGAAGCCGCGCGCCAGCGTGCGGCGAGCGCGACCGAACCGGGCGCCGCCACGCCGTTCGCGGGCGTGCCGTATCTCGTCAAGGATCTCGGCGCGGCGGTCGCCGGCTTGCCGCTGTCGATGGGCAGCCGGCACTACCGCTACTTCGTGCCGGCCGACGATTCGCCGGTGATCGCGCGCAGCCGCGCGGCGGGTCTGAACGTGTTCGGCAAGACCAACACATCCGAGATCGGCCAGATGCCGTATACGGAACCCGAACTGTTCGGCGCGTGCCGCAACCCGTGGAATCTCGACCACACGCCCGGCGGCTCGAGCGGCGGCGCGGCGGCGGCCGTCGCGGCCGGCATCGTGCCGCTCGCGCATGCGTCCGACGGCGGCGGCTCGATCCGCATTCCGGCGTCGTGCTGCGGGCTGTTCGGCCTGAAGCCGAGCCGCAACCCGGTGCTGGTCGACCTGCCGTCGAACGGCGAACTCGTGGTCCAGCATGCGGTGTCGCGCAGCGTGCGCGACAGCGCGCTGCTGCTCGACGTGACGACCGGCCAGACGCTGCCGCCCGGCGCGCCCGGCACCTTCCTCGGCGCGCTCGATACGCCGCCCGGCCCGTTGCGGATCGGCCTCGTCATCGATCCGATGCTCGCGCCGGCGCTCGCCGACGACACGCGCGCGGCGCTCGACGACGCGGCCGCGCTGCTCGAATCGCTCGGCCATCACGTCGAGCCGACGACGCTGCAGATCGACTATGCGCGCGCGGCCGAAACCTTCCTGACGCTGTGGGCGACGATCGCCGAAGAAATGGTGCTCGGCGCGCGCGAGCTGACCGGGCGCACGCCGCGGCGCGGCGAATTCGAGGCCGCGACGTGGGCGATGGCCGTGGTCGGCCGCCGCCTCGCGCGCACGCGCCTGCCGGACGTACTCGAATGGCAGCGCCAGCTCACCGTGCAGGTCGCCGGTCTCGTGTCGCGCTACGACGCGATCCTGTGCGCCTCGCTCGCGGGGCCGCCGGTGAAGATCGGCGAACTGCAGCCGACGCCGTTCGAATCCGCGCAGATGAAGCTGGTCGCCGCGTTGCCGGTGAAGCCGCTGCTGAAGGAAATGCTCGCGAGGTCGTCGGAGAAGGCGTTCGCGTGGGCCGGCTGCACCGAGCTGTTCAACCTGACCGGCCAGCCGGCGATGTCGGTGCCGCTGTACTGGAATGCGCGCGGGCTGCCGATCGGCGTGCAGTTCGCCGCGCGCCACGCGGACGAAGCGTTGCTGCTGAAGCTCGCGCGGCAGCTCGAACAGGCGCGGCCGTGGTTCGACCGCCGCCCGCCGCTGATGCAGGCGCAGCGCTGATTCGGCGGCTTCCGCCACGCGGCATGCGCGGCGCTTCACGATAAAAAAGCCCCGCCGGCGCAAACCGGCGGGGCTTTCACACAGGCAACCGCGTGACGGCGCTTACACCGCGAGCCGTTCGCAGATCGTCCGCGTGGCGATCGCCGCGTTCAGCGTGTAGAAATGCAGCCCCGGCACGCCCGCGTCGATCAGGCGCTGGCACAGGCTCGTGACGACGTCCGCGCCGAACGCGCGGATCGACTCGCGATCGTCGCCGAAGCTCTCGAGCCGGCGCGCGACCCAGCGCGGCACTTCGGCGCCGCACATCTCGGAGAAGCGCATCAGCTGCGAGAAATTCGTGATCGGCATGATGCCCGGCACGATCGGCACGTCCACCCCGAGCTTGCGCGCATCGTCGACGAAGCGGAAATACGCATCCGCATTGAAGAAGTACTGCGTGATCGCGGAATTCGCGCCGGCTTTCACCTTGCGCGCGAAATTCTCGAGATCGGCCTTCGGCGAGCGCGATTGCGGGTGGTACTCCGGGTAGCCGGCGACCTCGATGTGGAACCAGTCGCCATGCTCGGCGCGGATGAAGCTGACGAGCTCGGACGCATAGCGCAGTTCGCCAACCTCGCCCATCCCCGACGGCAGGTCGCCGCGCAGCGCGACGATGTGCCGGATGCCGTGCGAGCGGTACTGGTCGAGGATCGCGCGCAGGCTGTCGCGCGACGAGCCGATGCACGACAGGTGCGGCGCGGCTTCGAGGCCGTCCTTCTGCATGTCGAGCACGGTATCGAGCGTGCCCTGCTGCGTCGATCCACCGGCGCCGAACGTCACGGAGACGAATTTCGGCTTCAGCGGCAGCAGCTGCGCGCGCGTGGCGCGCAGCTTCTCGACGCCGTCCGCCGTCTTCGGCGGGAAGAATTCAAACGAGAGTTCGATCGGTTTCATGATTCGATGGGGTTGGGCCTGCGCCCGCCCTCAGCCGATGTCGCGCTGGCCGAAGATCAGGGCGGACAGCAGCCACGACACGATGCTGTACAGGATCGAACCGAAGAACGCGGACCAGAACCCCGACACCTCGAAGCCCTTCAGCAGCGACGACGCGAACCAGAAGCACAGCGCGTTCACGACGAGGATGAACACCCCGAGCGTGACGATCGTGACGGGCAGCGTCAGCAGGATCAGCACCGGCCGGATCACCGTGTTGATCAGCCCGAGCACCACCGCGATGATCAGCGCGGTGCCGAAGCTCTTGATGTGGATCGACGGCACGAGGTACGTGATGATCAGCAGCGCCAGCGCGTTGATGACCCAGGTGAGGATGACGCTCATGGAGTGCTCCGGTTCGGTTGTCGATCGGTACGATCGGTGAGCGCCGCCGCGCCGTGCGCCCGCGACGGGCGCGCACGGCACGGCGGCGGCCGCGCATCAGTATCAGTAGCGGTAGTGGTTCGGCTTGAACGGGCCGTCCTTCTGCACGCCGATGTACGCAGCCTGCTCGTCCGACAGCACCGACAGGTTCGCGCCGATGCGCGCGAGGTGCAGGCGCGCGACCTTTTCATCGAGATGCTTCGGCAGCACGTACACCTTGTTCTCGTACTGTTCGCCGCGCGTGAACAGCTCGATCTGCGCGAGCGTCTGGTTCGCGAACGAGTTCGACATCACGAACGACGGGTGGCCGGTCGCGCAGCCGAGGTTCACGAGGCGGCCTTCGGCCAGCAGGATCACGCGCTTGCCGTCCGGGAAGATGATGTGGTCGACCTGCGGCTTGATGTTTTCCCACTGGTACTGGCGCGTCGACGCGACATCGATTTCCGAGTCGAAGTGACCGATGTTGCAGACGATCGCGTTGTGGCGCATCGCCTTCATGTGATCGTGGTTGATCACGTGATAGTTGCCGGTCGCCGTCACGAAGATGTCGGCCTTGTCCGCCGCGTATTCCATCGTCACGACGCGGTAGCCTTCCATCGCCGCCTGCAGCGCGCAGATCGGATCGATTTCGGTGACCCACACGGTCGCGCCGAGGCCGCGCAGCGACTGCGCGCAGCCCTTGCCCACGTCGCCGTAGCCCGCGACGACCGCGACCTTGCCCGCGATCATCACGTCGGTCGCGCGCTTGATGCCGTCGACGAGCGACTCGCGGCAGCCGTACAGGTTGTCGAACTTCGACTTCGTGACCGAATCGTTCACGTTGAACGCCGGGAACGGCAGGCGGCCGTCCTTTTCCATCTGGTACAGGCGGTGCACGCCGGTCGTGGTTTCTTCGGTCACGCCCTTGATGTGCGCGAGGCGCTTCGAGTACCAGGTCGCGTCGACGTCGAGGTGCTTCGCGATCGACTTGTACAGCGCGACTTCTTCCTCGTTGGTCGGCTTCGCGATCACCGAACGGTCCTTCTCGGCCTTCGAGCCGAGGATCAGCAGCAGCGTTGCATCGCCGCCGTCGTCGAGGATCATGTTCGCGAATTCGCCGTTCGGCCATTCGAAGATGCGGTGCGAGAACTCCCAGTATTCGTCGAGCGATTCGCCCTTGAACGCGAACACCGGCGTGCCGGCTTCGACGATCGCGGCCGCCGCGTGATCCTGGGTCGAGAAGATGTTGCACGATGCCCAGCGCACGTCCGCGCCGAGCGCCTTCAGCGTCTCGATCAGCACGCCCGTCTGGATCGTCATGTGCAGCGAACCGGCAATGCGCGCGCCCTTCAGCGGCTGCTGCGCCTTGTATTCGTCGCGGATCTGCACGAGGCCCGGCATTTCGGTCTCGGCGATGTTGAGTTCCTTGCGGCCCCAGCCGGCCAGCGCCATGTCGGCGACGACGTAATCGGTGGATGCCTTGGAATCGATAATGGCGTTCATCACGCCCTCCTTTCTAAAAAGTTTCTAGATTGGTGACGTGAGCGCCGTTCAGGAAGCGGGGCCGGCGCGAAAAAATCGCCGCACGGCTGCTTGGTGAAGCTCTCCGAGCCTGGCGGACGCTGAGGGTCCGTCGCAACGCTCCTCGGAAAACGGAGGGGATTGTAGCAAATCGGCGCGCGGAATGCGCAAGGACCCGCACACGAGCGCGGCACGGGCGCGCGGCGCCGGCGCGCGCGGCCGTCGACAAGGGGTCAGGACTCGGCGCCGACCCACGCCTGTTCGCGCAGCCGCGCGCGCAGGCGCGCGACGGCCTGGCTGTGCAGCTGGCACACGCGCGATTCGCTCACTTCGAGCACCGCGCCGATCTCGCGCAGATTCAGACCCCGTTCGTAGTACAGCGACATCAGCAGCTTCTCGCGCTCCGGCAGCCGCTCGATCGCTTCGACGAGCGCCTCGCGCAGGTGCTCGTCGAGCAGCGCCGACAACGGATCGGCGTGATCGACGCGATAACGGTCGAGGAACGGCTCGTCGTCGGCCGCGCGGTCGAAATCCTCGTAGTAGATGAGCTGGCTGCCGTGCAGGTCCTGCAGCATCCCCTGGTATTCGTCGAGCGGCATGTTCAGGTGCTGCGCGATCTCGGTCTCGCTCGCCGAGCGGCCGAGGTGCTGCTCGACCTGGTGCACCGCGTGCTCGACCTCGCGCGACGTCTTGCGCAGGCTGCGCGGCAGCCAGTCGTTGCTGCGCAGCTCGTCGAGCATCGCGCCGCGGATGCGCTGCGTCGCATAGGTCTCGAACTGCGCGCCCTGGTCTTCCTTGTAGCGGCCGGCCGCGTCCATCAGGCCGATCATGCCGGCCTGGATCAGGTCGTCGAGATCGACGCTCGCCGGCATCTTCGCGACGAGTTGCAGCCCGAGGCGGCGCACGAGCGGCGCATATTGCGCGAGCACGTCGGCCTGGGACATCTTTCCTTGAGCGTTGTACATCATGGCTCTCTCCTTCGGGTGGCGCTCACGCGGCGTGTGCCGCGCCCGCCTCGTACGACGGCTTGCCGCCGGCGTGGACCGCCCGGCCCGCACCCGAACGCGGGCGCATCGGCCAGTACAACAGGTCGGCGGCAATCTGCCGGTAGTCGCGCGCGGCGGGCGACGACGGGAACGCGTCGACCACCGCATGCATCAGGTCGCGGGCGTGCTCGACGAGCGGATCGGCGCTCACGCAGCCCGCATCGGCGATCGACACGGTCAGGTAGCGGCTCGCGACGCCCGCGAGGTTGTCGAAGGCCGTCTTCGCGTCCGCGTGGCTGCCGACCTGATTGGTCAGCACGCGGAACTGCGCGAACGCGTGCGCGAAATGCAGCCGCTTCATGCACGCGTATGCCTCGGTGATCGCCTGCGCGGCGACCCGCGTGACGACCAGCACGTCGTGCGCTTCGCGCGCGAGCGCCGAGAACGAGCCGTCGGCGCCGAGCTGCGCGTCGACGAGCACGATGTCGGCCGGGCCGTCGATGAAGTCGCTCAGTTGCGCGTCGCTGTAGCCGGCGCGCGCGAGCCGCGCGGCGCCGCACAGGCCGAAGCCGGCCGCCACCCGCGTGCGTTCGCCGTCGCGCAGCCACGCGCCCGCGAGCGTCGCGCTGGCCGAGTGCACGTCGGCGCGCTCGTCGACGACGAGCACGTCCTTGCCGAGCGACGCGAGCGCCGCCGCGAGGTTCACCACGGTGGACGTGCAGCCGACGCCCGCCGGCCCGCCCGTCACCGCGACGATGCGCGACGCGCGCCCGGCCAGCAGGCGCCGCAGCCCTTCGGCCTGATCGATGATCCGTTTATCCAAATCGCACCTCGTGCAGCTCGGCGGTGGAACGTGCGGTCAGTGCGGAAAGCAGCGTCGGCATGTCCTCGTCTTGCGGCACGAAGGGCGAGCCGTCGCGCGGCACACAGAACGCGCTCTTCAGCAGGAATTTGGTCGACGCGACGTACAGGTTCTCCGGCACCTTCTGGCCGGTCGACACGTAGTGGACCGGCAGCTTGTAGCGGATCACCGTGTCGAGCACGCCGCCGAGGTGGGTCGCCTCGTCGAGCTTGGTGAGGATGCAGCCGGCCAGGTCGGGATGCTCGCCCGCGCTGCGGTACGCCTGCACGACTTCGTTCAGCGTGTCGCCGTGGCTCGTCGCGTTGAGCAGCAGCAGGCGCTGCACCGGTGCGTTCGCGCCGTGCAGCATCGCGATCTGGTCGGACACCGCGCGGTCGCGCTGGCTCATGCCGATCGTGTCGATCAGCACGATGTGCTTGTTGCGCAGCTCGGACAGCGCGAGCGCGAGGTCGCCCGCATCCTTCACCGCGTGCACCGGCACGCCGAGGATCTTGCCGAAGATGCGCAGTTGCTCGTGGCCGCCGATCCGGTAGCTGTCGGTGGTCAGCAGCGCGACCTTGCTCGCGCCGAAGCGCATCACGCAGCGCGCGGCCAGCTTCGCGGTGGTGGTCGTCTTGCCGACGCCCGTCGGCCCCATCAGCGCGAACACGCCGCCGCGCTCCATCAGCGCGTCCTCGCTGTCGAGCACCGGCAGGTTCGACGCAAGCACCGACTGCGCCCATTCCGCGGCCTGCCCGAAGGTCTGCGCACCGTCGCCGGACGGCAGGTTGTCGACCAGCATCCGCACCAGCTGCGCGGAGAAGCCGGCCGCGAACAGGTGCTTCGTCAGCGCGCCGTGAACGGCGCTGCGGCGCTGGCGGTCGTGCCACATCAGGCTGTCGAACTGCTCTTGCATCATCCCGCGCAGCTCGCCCAGCTCCTGCATCACCGTGTCGTTGACGATCCGCTCGAGGCGCGACTTCACCGCATCGGCCACCGCGGCGGCGGTGTCGGCGGACAGGCGCGTGCGTTCCGACGCCCTGCCGGCGTACGCGGCGCCCGTGTCGGATGCGCGCTTCGCGGCGGCCGTCGCGCCGGCGGCCGGCGACCCGGCGGCGGGCGATCCCGCGGCCGGCATCCGGCGTTCGGCGTCGCGGACGATGTCGCGCGCCCAGTCCGGCGGCGTCGCGCTGGCCGCGGGCGCGCTCGGCTGCGGCTCGACCGGCGCCTGCGCCCGGGCGATCAGCGCGTCGCGCTGCTGCGTGAGGCGCTTCGCGTGCTCGACCAGCCACGGTGCGGGTTCGGAAGGGGCGGCCGGCGATCCGGGCGCAGGCGTACCGGCGGCCGGCGCGGCGTTCGACGGCGCTGCCGCGGCGGGCGCGTCCGCATCGCTCGACGGAGGATGCGCATCCGCGTCGTGCGCGTCGGCGCTCGCGCCGAACACCGACGAGAACACGTCCGGCAGCCCGCCTTCGCCGGCCGCGTACGGATTGACGACCGGGCGCGGTGCGATGCCCGGGCGCGACACGATGCCCGGCACGGCGGCGGCCGGCACGGATTCCGGCACGCGCGACGTGGCGACGCGCGGACGCGCGGCCGGCGGCGCCACCGCGGCGAGATCCGAATCGGCGAGTGCAACGATTTCGACGCTGCCGTCATCGAGCGTGCGGTTCGACAGCACGACCGCGTCGGCGCCGAGCGCCTCGCGCACGAGACGAAGTGCGTCGCGGCTCGTTGCGCCGGTGAATTTGCGAATGTTCAAGCGGAACCCCCGATGACGTTAACGACTTTGATCGTGCGTGTGTCCGGCACTTCGGCATACGACAGCACTTTCAATTGCGGCAGGCTGCGGCGCAGGAAGCGCGCGAGCATCGCGCGCAGCGCGTGCTGCACCAGCAGCACCGGCGGCAGCCCGAGATTCTGTTGACGCAGCATCGCTTGCTGCGTGCCGGTCAGAAGGTTGTGCGCGAGGCCGGGTTCGAGGCCCGGGTTCGCGCCGGTGGCGAGCGCCTGCGACAGCACGCGCTCCAGGTTCGCGTCGAGGCCCATCACCTGCATTTCGCCGTTGCCCGGATACCACTGCTGCGTGATCGCGCGGCCGAGCGACAGGCGCACCGCGGCGGTGATCTCGAACGCGTCGCCGCGGCCCGCATGCTCGGACACGGCCTCGAGGATCGTGCGCATGTCGCGGATCGGCACGCCTTCCTCGAGCAGGTTCTGCAGCACCTTCTGCAGCGTGGTGAGCGAGATCGTCTTCGGCACGAGGTCCTCGACGAGCGACGGTGCATCCTTGCCGGTGCGTTCGACGAGCGCCTGCACTTCCTGGCGGCCGAGCAGCTCGGCCGCGTGCTGGACGACGAGATGGTTCAGGTGCGTCGCGACGACCGTGCTCGCGTCGACCACCGTGTAGCCGTACACCTGCGCCTGCTCGCGCAGCGCGACGTCGATCCACACGGCCGGCAGCCCGAACGCGGGGTCCTGCGTGACGGCGCCCGGCAGCGCGGCCGTCACCTGGCCCGGGTTGATCGCGAGCCACTGGCCCGGGAACACTTCGCCCGCGCCGATCTCGACGCCCTTCAGCGCGATCCGGTACGCGTTCGGCCGCAGCTCGAGGTTGTCGCGGATATGGATCACCGGCGGCAGGAAGCCGATTTCCTGCGCGAATTTCTTGCGGATGCTCTTGATGCGCTTGAGCAGCTCGCCGTCGCTGTTCTTGTCGACGAGCGGAATCAGCCGGTAGCCGACTTCGAGGCCGAGCGGGTCGATCAGCTGCACGTCGTCCCAGGTCGCTTCGTGGCTGTCGGCCGGCAGCACGGCGGGCGGTGCGATGTCGGTCACGTCGCCGGCCGCCTTGCGGGCCGCCGCGCGCCGGGTCTGCGTGCGCGCCAGCCAGATCGCGCCGCCGCCGAGCGCGAGGAACGCGAAGTGCGGCATCCCCGGGATCAGCCCCATCAGCACGATGATCGCGCCGGTGATCGTCAGCACGCGCGGGTTCGTGAACAGCTGGCCGGTGATCTGCGTGCCGATGTCCTCGTCGGTCGCGACGCGCGACACGATCACGCCGGCCGCGGTCGAGATCACGAGCGACGGGATCTGCGCGACGAGGCCGTCGCCGATCGTCAGCAGCGTGTAGTTGGTGCCGGCCGCGGCGAAGCTCATGTCGTGCTGGACCATCCCGACGATCAGCCCGCCGATCACGTTGATCGCCATGATAATCAGGCCGGCGATCGCGTCGCCGCGCACGAACTTCGACGCGCCGTCCATCGACCCGTAGAACTCGGCTTCCTGCGACACGGCGAGGCGGCGCTTGCGGGCCTGTTCCTCGTTGATGAGGCCGGCATTCAGGTCGGCGTCGATCGCCATCTGCTTGCCGGGCATCGCGTCGAGCGTGAAGCGCGCGGACACTTCGGCGATCCGCCCCGCCCCCTTCGTGATCACCATGAAGTTGATGATCATCAGGATCACGAACACGACGATGCCGACCGCGAAGTTGCCGCCCACGAGGAAGTGGCCGAACGCCTCGATCACCTGCCCGGCCGCGTCGGGCCCGGTGTGGCCTTCGAGCAGCACGACGCGGGTCGACGCGACGTTCAGCGACAGGCGCAGGAGCGTCGAGAACAGCAGCACGCTCGGGAACGCCGCGAAGTCGAGCGGCTTCATCGTGTACATGCTGACGAGCAGCACCATCACCGACAGCGCGATGTTGAACGTGAACAGCAGATCCAGCAGCATCGGCGGCAGCGGCAGGATCATCATCCCCAGGATCATGCAGATGAGGATCGGGCCCGCGAGCGCACGCAGGTTCGTGCCTGCCAGCAGGTTCGGGCGCTTCGCGAACAGGCCGGTGGTCGGGGTGCTCATGCCGCGGTCCCTCGTTTGCCGAGCGTGTCCTCGGCTTCTTCACGTTCATCGTCGGCGGCGACCGACGTGCCCTTGTCGAGTTCGGCCGGCACGTCGAGATCGACCGGCACCGCCGGGAACGCGCCGCCTTCCGAGCGGAAACGCTTGAGTTGGTACACCCATGCGAGCACTTCGGCGACCGCCGAGTACAGCGAACCGGGGATCTCGCGCTCGAGTTCGACGTTGTGATACAGCGCCCGCGCGAGCGGCGGCGCTTCGAGCAGCGGCACGTTGTGTTCGGCCGCGAGTTCGCGGATGCGCGCCGCGACGAGGTTCACGCCCTTCGCGACGACCTTCGGCGCGCGCATCTCGCCATCCGTGTATTGCAGCGCGACCGCGAAGTGCGTCGGGTTCGTGACGACCACGTCGGCCTTCGGCACGGCCGCCATCATCCGGCGGCGGGCGATCGCGCGCTGCTGCTGGCGAATGCGCCCCTTCACGTGCGGATCGCCTTCGTTCTCGCGATGCTCGCGCTTCACTTCTTCCTTCGTCATGCGCAACTTCTTGTTGTACTGCCAGAGTTGGTAAGGCACGTCGAGCCCGGCGACCACCAGCATCCCGGCGACCGTCGTGCCGCAGCACACGGCGACCAGATGCAGCGCATCGGGCAGCGCCGCGCCGAGCGGCTGGGTCGCGAGGCCGAGCAGTTCGTTCTTGCTGCGCCAGATCGCGATGCCGCCGATCCCGCCGACCACCAGCGTCTTCGCGATCGACATCCCGAGCTGGATCGGCCCCTGGATCGAGAAGATCCGGCCGAGGCCCGAAATCGGGTTCAGCCGGTCGAACTTCAGCTCGAACGTCTTTTGCGAAATCAGCCAGCCGCCGAGCGCCATCGGCGCGAGCAGCGCGGCGACGCCGGTGAGCGCGAGAAGCGGCAGCAGCGCGGCGAAGCCCTCGAGGCTCGCGCTGCCGGCCGCCGACAGCATCCGGTGGGTGTCGAACGCGGTCGCACGATCGAACGTGAACGCGCCGCGCAGCATCGCCTGCAGATGCGCGCCCGACGGGCCCGCGAGCAGCCATGCGCCGTAGAACCCCGCCGCGAGCAGTGCGAACGAAGCCAGTTCGCGCGAACGCGCGACCTGCCCCTCCTCGCGCGCCTTCTCGCGGCGCCTGGGAGTGGCGGCTTCGGTCTTGTCGAGATCGCTCTCGTCTGCCACGGGGCCTCCAGTCGGCTACGGCGGAATGCCGTTTTCCAGTGACACCGATTATTCATGGAGGCGTCAAACGCCGATCGGTCGAGCAAAGCCGGGAAAGGGGGGTATTTCGGGGAATCGGACGAGCCGCCGCGAACGCGGCCGGAGCGGGGGCGGAACGATGCGCGGCGCGGCGGAAAAACCGGCCGGCCGGCGCATGGGGGCGGCGGCGCTCGCAGGCGGGACGGCACCGGCTGAGTGCGAGGGGACGGTGAAACGACGGGCGGGAAAATGGGAAGAGGCGGGGAAAGCGGGCCCCGACGCAACGGCCCCCGGACGGGCCGATCGCCACGTCATGCTCGTCGCGAATACGTCGAGTCTTCGCTTCGTCGCAATCCTTGCGCCCGGCCCTTTCCGGGGCCAGCGCAAGCCCGTTATTGGCGTGAACAGGCCCTAGCCAGCCGCCGCCCGCTGCAGCGCGTCGAGATCGAGCTTCTTCATCGTCATCACCTGCGCCATCACGCGCTCGGCGCGGGCCGGGTCGCCCGTCATCAGCTCGGCCATCTGCACCGGCACGACCTGCCACGACACGCCGAAGCGGTCGCGCAGCCAGCCGCATTGCTGCGCGCGCTCGTCGCCGCCTTCGGACAGGCGCGCCCAGTAACGGTCGATCTCGTCCTGGTCGCGGCAGTTGACGACGAACGACACGGCCGGCGTCATCTGGAACACGGGGCCGCCGTTCAGCGCGACGAACGCCTGCCCGTCGAGCTCGAACGCCACGGTCATCACCGCGCCCTCGGCGTTGCCGGACGCGTGCGCGCCAGCCTTGCCGTAGCGCGCGACGTGCACGATGCGCGCGTTGTCGAACACCGATACGTAAAAAGCGGCCGCCGCCTCGGCGTCGCGGTCGAACCACAGGAACGGCGTGATGCGCTGGATACGCTGGGTCATGGCGCTGTCTCCTCGATGTCGTGCCGGCACCGGTGCCGGTCTTACATCGTAGCCGCTGCGCCGGCGCCTGGCGGCGCGCCGGCTCGTAGCGCGCGCACCGCACGCCGGATAAAAAAAGGGGGCGATCGCTCGCCCCCTTCGTTCCTGCGTCCGGCCGTGCCGCGTCAGAACGCGACGAACGGCTGCGCGCCGCCGCTCGCGGTCTTGTCCATCCCGAAGTAGATCGTCTTGCCGTAGAAGTGCGGCATGCCGATGTCGAGCCAGCTGGACGAGCCGAACGGGCCCGCGATGTCGTTGAACGCGAACGTCGACGGGTTCGAGAACAGCGAATCCGCGTTCGCGACCGGCATCGACACGGTACCCGACGCGCCGTTCTGGCCCCTCAGCGTGGCCGAGTACGAGGTCGTGGTCGCGGGGCAGTAGAACTCCGTGTTCCTCGAACAGACCGTCTGCGCCGAATCGTTGAAGAAATACGCGTTCGAGCCCGTATCGAAGAACGCGGTCACGTTGCGCCCCTGGAACGTCGCGCTGACGTCGCCGGTCGTGGTCGACGTCATCACCGTCTTGCCGCTCAGGTTCGGCAGGCCGAACGTCAGCGTGCCGGTTGCGCTCCCCTGCCCGCTGGACGAGATGTCGGGCATCTGCACGCTCACGCCGTCGCTGTTCGCGAACCGATGCACGGGGTTGGCCACCTGCTGCGCGAGCGGCACGAGCGCGACCGTGCAGCTTGCGTTGTCGCCGTTCGGGCACGCGTAGTAGTTGTTGCTCGTCGACGTCGACGTCGCGCAGGTCGTGCCGCAGTCGTACGGCGCCGGCCCGATGCCGAGGATCCCGTTCGCGCCGAGCGCGCCGGTCGAGTTGGCCGACGCGCCGCCGTTCGTGCACGAGCTCGGCACGTTGGTCGTGCCGAGGTCGCCGATGATCTGCACGGGCAGCGAGCTTGCCTGCTCGGTGCCGATCGACAGGTCGACGGTGCGCACCGAGCCCCACGTGTAGCTCGACACGAACTTGCCGCATTCGGCGACCGGCGCGCCGCCGCTCGTCACCTGCGGCAGGCTGTCGTGCACGCCCGCCACCGCGCTGCCGACGAGCCGCAGCCCGTAGGACGCGGTATCGACGAGCACGTTGTTGACGATCTGGCAGTTCGACGTGCCCGGCACGCAGACCTTCAAGCTGATGGTCGGGATGTTGATCACGTTCGCGGCGCCGGCGCCGACCGTGATGACGGCCGTGTTGCCGCTGTTGCCGTCGGACCCGCCCGAGCCGTTGCCGCCCGTATTGCCGCCGTTGCCCGCACTGCCGCCGCCGCCATCGCCGCCGCCGCATGCCGTCACGAGTACGGCCGTCGCGGCCAGGAGGCCCAGCACGCCGAGCCAGCGCTTGAATGTACGAGGAATGCTCAAGGTCGCTCTCCCGCTGTCACTGGATATCGGTGCCGGCCACGCCGGCAGGCAGCGCCGACGGCAGCCATGCCTGGCCGGAGAAGGCGCCCATGTGGCCGCCCGTCCGGATCACGAGGCCGCTCGTCTCGACGGCCACCGGCGCGCGCCAGCCGCGCGCCTGGTGCGCCGCCTGGACTCCGGCGGTGTACTGCGGGAAATAGCTGCCGAGCAGCGACGCGAGATCCGGCATCGTCGGCCCGCGCCATGCGAGGCCGAACACGCTGCCGGCGGCCGACGTGTATTCGTGGATGACGGTGCCCGATCCGAGCGTGATCTCGCGGACGGTATAGGCGGCCGTGCTCGTCTGCACGCCGTCCGCCGAGCGCATCGCGCGCTGCAGCGCCCGCACGGTGGCGGCCTGATCGTCCGCCGGCGGCGACATCGGTGCGCCGCCCAGTTCCGCATGTGCGTGGACGGCCCACAGCACACTCATTGCAGCCGTCGCGTGCGCGACGGTCCAGCCCAAGCGTTTCAGCTTCACGTTCCCCCCCAAGGGACTGGCTTCGTTGCCGACGGCGCCGCCGTCGGCCCCCGCCGCCTGCCAACTTATGAATCTTACGAATGACGCTACGTTGCTGCTGACGCGTAGTATGCCTGCGGAGTGTGGCCACGTGTCAATTCGACGCAGGATCACGCCGCGCGGCGCAACGGCGGCGGGAACGGGAAAACGCGGCGGGAACGGGGAATGCGCGCATCGGCCGCCCCCGCGGAAGGGGGCGCGCCGATGCGTGGCGACCAGGTCAGAAGCCGAGGCTGGCGAGCAGGTCGTCGACCTGCCCCTGGTCCTGGACGACGTCGGATTTGCCTTCCGGCGCGATCTGCGGGCCGTTCAGCAGCGATTCGGGGCTGCCGGTCGCGCTCATCTGCTCGGCCGCGAACGCGGCGGCGGTGGCCGCGAACTGCTCGCGCCGCTCCGGCGCGATGTTCTCGACGAGCACCGTGAGGAGCTGCTGCTCGATCAGGTAGACCATGTCCATGATCTTCTTGATCACCTGGCCGGTCAGATCCTGGAAATCCTGCGCGAGCATGATCTCGAGCAGCTGCGCGCGAGTCGCCGACGTCGACTCGGGCAGCGTGCGCAGGAACGTGCGCGTATCGTCCATCAGCTCGCGCACTTCCGCGTGCTCGATCGGCGCCGCGTACCACTGCGCCCAGCGCGCGTCGAGCGCCTCGGCCTCGTTCTGGATGCGCTCCTGCATCGGCTTCGCGATCTCGATCGCATTCAGCACGCGCACCGCGGCCTGCTCGGTCATCGTCGCGACGTAGCGCAGCCGGTCGCGCGCATCCGGCACGGCTTCCGCCGCGCGCTCGACGTGCTTGTCGAGCCCGAGCTCGCGCATCGAATCGCGCAGCGTGCGCGTGACGTGGCCGATGCGCGCGAGGATCCGGTCGCTCGCGTAATCGGCGCCTTCGGCATGGCCGTCGGCGTTGATCGCCGCGCCGGCGAGCGCCGCATGGATCGGCTCGTTCACGTTCAGCTCCCGGCCTTGGCCATCTTGTCGATGATCTTGTTCAGCTTCTCGTCGAGCGTCGCGGCCGTGAACGGTTTCACGACGTAGCCGCTCGCGCCGGCCTGCGCGGCCGCGATGATGTTCTCCTTCTTCGACTCGGCCGTGACCATCAGCACCGGCAGGTGCGTGAGCGTCGCGTCGGCGCGGATTTCCTTCAGCATCGCGAGGCCGTCGAGGTTCGGCATGTTCCAGTCCGAGATCACGAAGTCATAGCCGCCGCCGCGCAGCCGCGCGAGGCCGGCCAGGCCGTCCTCGGCCTCGTCGACGTTCGAATAGCCCAGTTCCTTGAGCAGGTTGCGGACGATCCGGCGCATCGTCGGGAAATCGTCCACCACCAGGATTTTCATGCTCTTGTCCATCGTCGTTCCTTTCCAGATTCGTTTCCGTCGGGACGCGTATCGTGGCACGCGCCCCGTGACATTCCATTCACACGCGCTGCACGCGGTCGCCCATCGTCGCCAGGCGCGCCATCACGCGGCGGCTCATGTCGGCGAGCGGCGCAATCTCGTCCGCGCCGCCGAGCGCGATCGCCTCGCGCGGCATCCCGAACACGATGCAGCTCGCTTCGTCCTGCGCGAACGTGTGGGCGCCCGCGCGTTTCATTTCCAGCAGGCCGGCCGCGCCGTCGCGGCCCATCCCGGTGAGGATCACGCCGATCGCGTTCTTGCCCGCATGCGTCGCCGCCGAGCGGAACAGCACGTCGACCGACGGGCGGTGCCGGTTCACCGGCGGCTCGTCCGACAGTTGCGCAATATAGTTCGCGCCGCTTCGCGCGAGCAACAGGTGTGCGTGGCCCGGCGCGATGTACGCATGGCCCGGCAGCACGCGTTCGCCGTGCTCGGCTTCCTTCACCGCGATCCGGCACAGGCCGTTCAATCGCTGCGCGAACGATTTCGTGAAGCCCGGCGGCATGTGCTGCGCGATCAGCACGGCCGGCGCATCCGGCGGCAGCGGCGTCAACACTTCGCGGATCGCCTCGGTGCCGCCCGTCGACGCGCCGATGATGATCAGCTTCTCGGTACTGACGAGCGGGTTGTTGATCATCGGCGCGGCCGCGGCGCTGTCCGCCGTGCGGGCGGCGGCCTGCGGCTGCGGCGCCTGGCGCACGCGCGCGCGCGACGCCGCGCGGATCTTGTCGGCGAGCTTTTCCGCGTAGTCGAGCATCCCGTCGCGAATCCCGACGCGCGGCTTCGTGACGAAATCCACCGCGCCGAGTTCGAGCGCGCGCAGCGTGATTTCCGAGCCGCGCTCGGTCAGCGACGACACCATCACGACCGGCATCGGCCGCAGGCGCATCAGCTTCTCGAGGAAGTCGAGCCCGTCCATGCGCGGCATTTCGACGTCGAGCGTGAGCACGTCGGGGTTGTGCTGCTTGATGAGCTCGCGCGCGACGAGCGGATCGGGCGCGGTCGCGACCACCGTCATGTCGGGCTGGCTGTTGATGATCTCGGTCATCAGGCTGCGGATCAGCGCCGAATCGTCGACGCACAATACTTTGATCTTCTGCACTGCGGTCATGCCTCCTGCTTTCTTGATAGGTTCGCCGCGTACGGGCTCCCTTGCGGGCCAGCCGTCCGCGCACCGCCGCTGCCGGCCGGCGCGGTGCCACGCGCGCCGAACAGCTCGATGCGCGGGCGCGCCGGTTGCGGCGCGGCAGGCCGCTTCGCGGCGAACAGCTCGACGTGCGCACGCGTGCGTGCGGTGCGGAGGCGATCGGCCTCGCGCGCGAGCGCGGCTTCGCGCTCGGTAACGCCCGGCACCTGCAGCCGCAGCTTCTTCACCATCGCGCGCCCGCTGTGCGGCATGAACGCGACCTTGCGCGGATGCACGCCCTGCAGGTCTTCCGCGGTGATGCGGATGCGCTCGAGCGCGAGATAGCGGCGCACGAAATCCGCGTTGCGATCGCCGATGTTGATCGTCGTCATCCCGGCCAGCACGGCCGCGCCGCCGAACACCTTCGCCTCGAAGCGCTCGCGGCGCCCGCCGGCCTTGATCAGCTCGTTGATCAGCACTTCCATCGCATATGCGCCGTAGCGCATCGATTCCGACGCGGCGGCGCCCGGATCGGCGCCGTCGTCCGGCAGCATGAAGTGGTTCATCCCGCCGATGCCCGCATACGGGTCGTGCAGGCACGCGGCGACACACGAGCCGAGCACGGTCATCAGCACCATGTCCTCGGACGTCGTGTAGAACTCGTTCGGCAACAGCTTCACGCCGGGGCGCTCGAAGTGGTTGTCGAAGTAGCGATTGGTCGCGATCGGCAGTGCGCTCATCCGCGCTCTCCATAGGCGGGCGCGCCGCCCGCGGCCCGCGCACGCACGGGCGACGACATCGCGGCCGCCGCGCTCGCCTGCGCGCCGCGCGACCGTGCGCCCTGAGCGGCGTCGCGCGTCAGTTCGTACACCGTCTGCCCGCGCAGCCGGAACGCCTGCGTCACGTACGTGAAATTCTCCGAATGGCCGGCGAACAGCAGGCCGCCCGGCTTCACGAGCGGCTCGAAGCGCGACAGCACCTGCCCCTGCGTCGGCTTGTCGAAATAGATCATCACGTTGCGGCAGAAGATCGCGTCGAACGGCTTGCCGATCCCGTAGTCGGCATCGGTCAGGTTCAGTTGCTCGAAGCGGATCATCGCGCGCAGCTCGGGGCGCACCTTCACGCGGCCGGCCTGTGCGCCCGTGCCCTTCAGGAAGAAGCGCTTGAGCCGCTCCGGCGACAGGTGCTTGACCTGGTCGTACGTATAGATGCCGGCTTCGGCCTTCGCGAGCACCTGCGTGTCGAGATCGGTCGCGAGGATCGACGCGCTGCGCGCCGCCGTTTCGCCGAGCGCCTCGATCAGCGTGATCGCGATCGAGTACGGCTCCTCGCCGGTGGACGCCGCCGAGCACCAGACCGACACCGGCGACGGCCGCCCCTTCACGAATTCCGACAGGATCGGGAAATGGTGCGACTCGCGGAAAAACGCGGTCAGGTTGGTCGTCAGCGCGTTGGTGAACGCTTCCCACTCGAGCGGATCGTCTTCCTGCTCGAGCAGGTCGAGGTAGTCGCGGAACGTGTCGAGGCCGCGCGCCCGCAGCCGTCGCGCGAGACGGCTGTAGGCCATGTCGCGCTTGTGCTCGGACAGCGAGATGCCCGCGCGTTGGTGGATCAGCGCGCGGATGCGTGCGAAATCCGCGCCGGTGAACGCGAAGTCGCGCCCCGGCTCGCCCGCGCGAGGCGAGGCATCCGGTGCATCGGGTCGAAACGGCGCGCGCGCGTGCTGCATGGCTTAGAAGGTCTCCCAGTCGTCGTCGGACGTGCCGGCGGCCGCCAGCGCCGGCTTCTCGCCGTTCAGCGCCGGGCGCACGAGCGCGGGTTTCGCGGCCGGCTTGTCCGTCGCTGCGGCCGTCTTCGCCAGACGCGGGCCGTAGCCGCCTGCGGCGGCGCCGCCGCGGGAAGCCGGTGCGTCCTTCTGCGTACGCGCAGTGGCGTCGGCCGCCCGCTTCGGTTCGTGGTCGGCGCTCGCGGCGGCCGCGCGCGACGCCGGCGCGGCACGCCGTGCCGCCGGCTGGGCCGCGGCCTGCGGCGCCGGCAGCGCGGCGACCGGCGCGTCGTGGCGCGCGTCCGACGGCAGCGCCGCCGGTTCATGGGCCGCCGGCCGCGCGACGCTGCGCGCCGGCGCGAGCACGATGCCGCCCGCGACGCGCCAGCCCGACACGATCGCCTTCATCTGGCGCGTCTGCTCCTCGAGCGACGCGGCCGCGGCGGCCGCCTGCTCGACGAGCGCCGCGTTCTGCTGCGTGACCGCATCCATCTGGCCGACCGCGCGGTTGACCTGCTCGATGCCGGTCGACTGCTCGTCGGACGCGGCGCTGATCTCGCCCATGATGTCGGTCACGCGGCGCACGGCCTGCACGATTTCTTCCATCGTCGCGCCGGCGCGCGCGACGAGCGCCGACCCGCTGTCGACCTTCTCGGCCGAATCGCCGATCAGCTGCTTGATTTCCTTCGCGGCGCTCGCGCTGCGCTGCGCGAGCGAGCGCACCTCGCCCGCGACCACCGCGAAGCCGCGGCCCTGCTCACCGGCCCGCGCCGCTTCGACGGCCGCGTTCAGCGCGAGGATGTTGGTCTGGAACGCGATGCCCTCGATCGTGCCGATGATGTCGACGACCTTGCCCGAGCTGGCCGCGATGTCCTGCATCGTCGATACGACCTGGCCGACCACGTCGCCGCCCTGCGTCGCGATGTCCGACGCGTTCACCGCGAGCTGGCTCGCCTGCCGCGCGTTTTCCGCGTTCTGCCGCACGGTGCCGGTCAGCTGCTCCATGCTCGACGCGGTTTCCTGCAGCGACGCGGCCTGCTCCTCGGTGCGCTGCGACAGGTCGATGTTGCCGGTCGCGATCTCGCGCGCGCCGACGTCGATCGATTCGGTGCCGCGATGCACGGCCTGCACCATCGTCGTGACGGCGTCCTGCATCCGCTTGATGCCGCCGAACAGGCGGCCGATCTCGTTGGTGCTGAACACGTTCACCGGCTGCGTGAGGTCGCCGCCGGCGATGCGCTCGAAGTGCGCGATCGCATCTTCCAGCGGCTTGACGATCAGCCCGCGCAGCGCGAAGCGGATCGCGATCACGACGACGAACGCGATCGCGATGCCGGCCGCGATCAGCGCGATCATCATCGAGATCTGCGACTGCGTCGCGGCCTGGCGTTCTTCCGCGCGCTTTTGCAGCGCGGCGATCACGGCTGCCGCCGTCTGGTCGAACGCGACGAACATCGGGCTGATCTTCGCGTCGGCGATCGCGTGGTACGCGGCCATGTCGCCCGCGCGTGCCGCGGCGAATTCCGGTTCGACGCCTTCCTTCATGATCGTCGTGTAACGCGCGGTGAGCTCGTCGACGAGCGCCTGCTCGACGCCGAGCTTCGGCGTCGACTGGAACGTCTGCCAGTTCTGGTTCGACTTCGCATACAGCTCCTGCGCGCGATCGAGCACCTTCGCCGCGTCGGCCGCATTGCCGGCTTCGGTCAGCGTACGAAAGCGATCGAGCGCGACGCGCGAGCGCAGCAGGTACGCGGCCGTGTCGTCCAGCGTGTGGATCGCCGGCAGGTCGACGTGCGCGATCTCGTCGAGCGAACGGCTCGCGTGATTCAGCGCGTAGAGGCCGAGCCCGCCGACCGCGGCGGCCAGGCACACGAGGATGAGTCCGACCGCCGTGAGCGTCGTGCGGATCGACCAGTTATGCAACATTGCAGATTCTCCCGAAATTGCTGCGCGCGCGGCGCGCTTACCCGCCGAGCGTCTCGATCAGCGCCATTTCACGGCTCGACATCAGCTTCTCGATGTCCATCAGGATCAGCATCCGGCCGTCGACCGTGCCGAGGCCCGTCAGGTACTCGGTCGTCAGCGTCGCGCCGAATTCCGGCGCCGGCATGATCTGGTCGGTCTGCAGCGTCAGCACGTCCGACACGCCGTCGACCACCATCCCGACCACGCGGTTCGACACGTTCAGGATGATCACGACGGTCTGGTGGTCGTACTCGACCCGGCCGAGGTGGAACTTGATCCGCATGTCGACGATCGGCACGATGATCCCGCGCAGGTTGATCACGCCCTTGATGAACTCCGGCGCGTTCGCGATGCGCGTGACGCTGTCGTAGCCGCGGATTTCCTGCACTTTCAGGATGTCGATCCCGTATTCCTCGTCGCCGAGCGTGAACACGAGGAATTCCTGGCCCGTCGCGTCGCCCTGTTCCGCGTCGCGGCGGCTGGTTGCCGCGTTCGCCGCGGCCGGATTGATCATTTGGACTTCAGCAGACACGTTTGCCCCCAATCGGTTGATGGCGAGAGTCAGAAGACGGCGAGCTCGGCGCCGGCACGGGCGCCGTGCGTCGCACGGGTTTCGCGGTTCAGCGCCGCGACGTCGACGATCAGCGCGACGCTGCCGTCGCCCAGGATGGTCGCCGCCGAGATGCCATGGACCTTGCGGTAGTTGGTTTCGAGGTTCTTCACGACCACCTGCTGCTGGCCGACCAGCTCGTCGATCAGCATCGCGAAGCGGCGCCCCTCGGTTTCCATGATCGTGACGATCCCCTGCGTCGGGTCGGTGCGCGCGTCCTCGACTGAGAACACCTCGTGCAGCGCGACCAGCGGCAGGTATTCACCGCGCACGCGCACCACGCGCTCGCCGTTGCCGACCGTGTAGATGTCGTCGTTCGACGGCTGCAGCGACTCCATCACGAAGTTCAGCGGCAGGATGAAGATCTCGCTGCCCACCTTCACCGACATCCCGTCGAGGATCGCCAGCGTGAGCGGCAGCACGATCCGCGTGGTCGTGCCGCGGCCGGCCAGCGACGTGATCTCGACGTGGCCGCCCATCGACTGGATGTTGCGCTTCACGACGTCCATGCCGACGCCGCGGCCCGACACGTCGGTCACCGTCTCGGCGGTCGAGAAGCCCGGCGCGAAGATCAGTTGCCAGACTTCGTCGTCGCTGATGTTCTCGGCGATCTGCATGCCCTGCTTCGCGGCCTTCGCGAGGATCCGCTCGCGGTTCAGGCCCGCGCCGTCGTCGCTCACCTCGATCACGATGTTGCCGCCGTGATGCGCGGCCGACAGCACGAGCTGGCCGACCGCGTCCTTGCCGGCGGCGACGCGCTTGTCGACGGTTTCGATGCCGTGGTCGAGGCTGTTGCGCACCAGGTGCGTGAGCGGATCGATGATCCGTTCGATCAGGCTCTTGTCGAGCTCGGTCGCCTGGCCGAACGTGACCAGTTCGACCTGCTTGCCCAGCTTGCCGGCGAGATCACGCACGAGCCGCGGGAAGCGGCTGAACACGTAGTCCATCGGCATCATGCGGATCGACATCACCGCTTCCTGCAGGTCGCGCGCGTTGCGCTCGAGCTGCGCCATCCCGTTGAACAGGCGGTCGTGCAGCGCCGGATCGAACGCGCTCGCCGTCTCGGCCAGCATCGCCTGCGTGATCACCAGTTCGCCGACGAGGTTGATCAGTTGGTCGACCTTCTCGACGCCGACGCGGATCGAGCTGCCTTCGGCGCCCGCCGCGGCCGCGGCGGCCGGGCGGGCGCGCTTGTCGTCGTGATGCGCGGCGGCCGGCGCCGCGTGCTCGGCGGGCTGCGGTTGCGCGTGCTGTTGCGACGGCGGCTGCGGCTGCGCGGCGGCTGCGGCCGCCGGCTCGGCCGGCGCCGAAGCAGCCGGCTGCGCGGCGGCGGCCTGCGGCGCGAACACCTCGACGCGCGCGGGCGGCGGGGCGGCGGCCGGTTCGGCGGCCACCGCGGCGGCCGCGTCCTGCGCGGCGGCCGGTGCCGCCTGCGCGGCCGGCGCCGTGCCGTGCGCGACGCGGATCTGGCTTTCGTCGATCACGAAGCAGCACACGGCGACGATGTCGTCCGACGGGACGTCCGATTCGACCCACAGCGACAGGTCCGCGCCCGCTTCCTCGCGACCGACGATCCGGCCGAGGTTGCCGAGTTCTTCGGTGAGCAGCGCCTGGTCCTTCGCATCGACGCCGACCAGCGTGATCTTCAGGTGCGGGCCGCCGGCGCCGGCGTCGGCTGCCGGATGCGCGGCCGCGACGGCCTGTTCGACCACGTGATCGGGCGCACGGTCGCCGGCAGCGGCGGGTTCGGCAGCCGGCGCGACGGCCGCGGCGGCGACCGGCGCAACCGGCGCGGCCTCGGCGGCGGCAGGCGCACCCGCGCCGCTTTCGGCCTTCAGCCGTTCGAGCTTCGCGCAGATCGCCGCGGCGGCGGCCGCGTCCGGTTCGGCGCTCGCGCGGTAGTCGACGAGCTGGTCGGACAGCACGTCCTTGGTTTCCAGGAACGCGTCGACCATGTCCTTGGTCAGCGTCAGCTCATGGTTGCGCGCGCGGTCGAGCAGCGATTCGAGGATGTGCGTCGTATCGGTCAGCGCGGAAAAGCCGAACGTCGCCGCGCCGCCCTTGATCGAGTGCGCGGCGCGGAAGATCGCCGCCAGATCCTCGGGATCGGGCGCATCGACGTCGAGGTTCAGCAGCAGCTGCTCCATCTGCGCGAGCAGCTCGTCGGCTTCGTCGAAAAAGGTCTGGTAGAACTGAGTGATGTCGAGAGTCATGCCCGGTCACCGGTTGAATTCGTCGCGTTCATGTCAGGAGGCAGCCGGTTCGGACAGCGTCGCGACCAGCTCGACCAGCACGCCCGGATCGATCGGCTTTTCGATCCAGCCGGTCGCGCCGGCGTCGCGTGCGGCGTCCTTGAAGGCATCGCTGCCCTCGGTCGTCAGGACGAGGATCGGCGTGTCCGCGTACGCGGTCAGCTTGCGCAGCGCCGCGATCACCTCGAGCCCGTTCTTGCGCGGCATGTTCTGGTCGGTCAGCACCAGGTCGTACGGCGCCGTCGCGGCCATGTCGAAGCCGGCTTCGCCGTCCGGCGCCACCGTCACGTCGTAGCCGGCCTGCGCAAGCGTGGCCTGCAGCAGCGCACGCATGGTCGCGGAGTCGTCGATGGCGAGAATGGTTCGGATCATGTCTGTCTCGGAATCTTGGAAACGTCAGGGTTTCGGCGCCACGGCGACGGCGCTCGCCACGACCGGACGCACCGCCGGCGTCGGGCCGCCGAGCTGCTGCGCGAGCAGCTTCGAACCGGCCGCGTCGGCGGACAACGTCGTCGTCGTCGCATCGTCGCGCATCAGCGCTTCTTCGGATTTGCGATTCAGCACGATCACGCTGATCCGGCGGTTTTCCGGATCGAGCGGATCGGCCTTGTTCAGGTTCTGCGTCGACGCGAGGCCCAGCACGCGCAGCACTTTCGCCTCGTCCATGCCGCCGGAGATCAGCTCGCGGCGCGACGCGTTCGCGCGGTCGGCCGACAGCTCCCAGTTGCTGTAGCCGCCCTCGCCGCCCGCGTACGGCACGGCGTCGGTGTGGCCCTGGACGATGATCCGGTTCGGCACGTCGTTCAGCGTCTTGCCGATCTCGCGCAGGATGTCGCGCATGTACGGCTCGACGCGATCGCTCGACATCGCGAACATCGGCCGCTTCTGCGTATCGACGATCTCGATGCGCAGCCCCATCAGCGTCGAATCGATGCGGATCTGCTGCTTGAACTGGCGCAGCGTCGGATTGGCCTCGATCGCGGCCATCAGCTTGATCTGCAGGTCGTGCAGGCGCGTCTGCTCGAGCCGGTCCTGCGCGCCCTGGGCCTGCGACCGGGAATTTTCGTCGCCCGCCTTCGCGAGGCGCTCGGCGAGCGAGGTCGTGCCGTCGGTGCGGCGCAGCGTGCCGGCGTCGACGCTCGACAGGTCGCGGCCGCCGCCGTTGATGATGCTCGAATCCTGCGAGCTGCGATCGCCGCTGCCGAGAATCGCGGCCTTCAGCGGCATGTTGAAGTATTCGGCGATCCCCTTCAGTTGCACCGGCGTGACCGAACTCAGCAGCCACATCAGCAGGAAGAACGCCATCATCGCGGTCATGAAGTCCGCGTACGCGAGCTTCCATGCGCCGCCGTGGTGGCCCTTCTTCGCCGGGGCCACCCGCTTGACGACGATCGCGCGATCCTTGCTCTTGCTCATCGGTCGCTCCGCGTCACTTCGCCTTCACGCGGCGCACGTGCTCTTCGAGCTCGGAGAACGACGGGCGCTCGGTCGAGAACAGCACCTTGCGGCCGAACTCGACCGCGATCGCCGGCGCATAGCCGTTCAGCGTCGCGAGGATCGTCACCTTGATGCACTGGAACATCTTGGTCGACTCGGCGACGCGTTGCTCCGCGAGGCTCGCGAGCGGCCCGATCAGCCCGTACGACAGCAGGATGCCGAGGAACGTGCCGACCAGCGCCTGCGCGATCATCGCGCCGAGCACCGCCGGCGGCTTGTCGGCCGAGGCCATCGTGTGCACGACGCCCATCACGGCCGCGACGATCCCGAACGCCGGCATCGCGTCGCCGACGCGCATCAGCGCGTGCGCCGGGCCTTCGCCTTCCGCGTGGTGCGTCTCGATCTCCTCGTCCATCAGGCTTTCGATCTCGAACGCGTTCATGTTGCCGCCCACCATCAGGCGCAGGTAGTCGGTCAGGAATTCGACGATGTGGTGATCGGCGAGGATCTTCGGGTATTGCGTGAAGATCGGGCTCTTTTGCGGATCGTCGATGTCGGCCTCGAGCGTCAGCGTGCCTTCCTTGCGTGCCTTCGCGAGCAGCACGTAAAGAAGCGCCATCAGCTCCATATAGACATCCTTCGTGTATTTCGAGCCCTTGAAGAGCGTCGGCAGCACGCGCAGCGTGGCCTTGATGGTCTTGCCGCCGTTGCCGAGGATGAACGCGCCGACGCCGGCGCCCGCGATCATCAGGATCTCGACGGGCTGGATCAAGGCGCCCAGATGCCCGCCTGCCAGCGCATAACCGCCGAAGACGGACAACAGCGTCACGAGTGTTCCCACGATAATCAGCACTGCCTGTCCCTCACGAAAGACCGGCGGGGAGACCGCCGTTAAACAGGTTTACGGCAGTCGGCAGGAAAACTTTCGCGGCCGCCCGGCGGCGGCCCGACGGTGTTTACCAGCAATGCGCAGACGATTCGTGCGGCCCCGGAGGCGCCGCTCACGCCCCGTCCGGCCCTGCCCGGCGGGCGCTCAGGCCACGGCGGCAGCCAGTTCGGCGCGCGCGGCGGCGGCCTTGCGGGTCTTGCCGGCGCGCGACGGCGGCTGGCACAGGCCGCACACGAAACCTTGATGCGGATCATGCGCATGCGCGACGAAATGGCCGCCGCAGCGCGTGCACGGGGTCATCTGCAGCATCCCCGAATCGAAGAAGCGCACCAGCGTCCATGCCCGCGTGAGGCTCAGCGCAGCCTCGTCGCCGGACAGGTTCACGTGCTCCAGATAGAGCCGGTACGCCTTCACGATCGACTGGATCGGCTCGCAGCGGCCGTGGTCCTGCATGAACCGGTAGATGTTGTAGAACAGCGACGAGTGGATGTTCGGCTGCCACGTCATGAACCAGTCGGTCGAGAACGGCAGCATCCCCTTCGGCGGCGACACGCCCTTCAGTTCCTTGTACAGCTTGATCAGACGGTCCCGCGACAGGCTCGTCTCCGCCTCCAGCAGCTGCAGCCGGGCGCCCAGTTCGATCAGTTCGATGGCGAGGGTGATTTCCTTCACCTCGATCACGACGCTTTTGCTTGCCATGGTGATAACCGTCCGCTTGACGTGATTCGAATGAATGGCCAATACGCCGCCGGCCGGCGCGACACGCCGGGACAGACGCAAGGCGGGATGGATCAGCGGACGCCTTCGACCTGCTGCCCGGCCATCAGGATGGCCGAGTGGGCGTGCGCGACGACGTCGCTGCGGCCCTTGTCGGCGAGCGACGACAGCAGCGCGTGATCATCGAAGCGGAAGCGGCACAGCATCTGGTTGGACGCGGCCAGCTTCACGGTCTGCGCGAGCGTGAGGTTGGCGAGCACGTCGGCGAGTTCCTGGGAAATGCCCATGCGGAACATACCCATCGCCTTGTCTTCCCGCAGCAGTCGTTGCGCGAGGAGGAGGTACGACAGGTTGACCTCTTTGATCTCACTGAGCATTTCGCTGGTAGCGCTCATGATTCCCCCGTTAAAGAGCTTTGCTTTGGCCATTCATGTTATGAAAACGTTTGCTCGGTCAGTGCGCACTGGACGCTCAGCCGGCTCGTTTATAGTCTTACAGGGCGAATTTTGGCCAAACGGCATTTATGCCGGTATCAGCGAAGTGGCGTATGCCGTGCAGGATTTGTCTGTAAACCGTGTAGGAATTTTTCCGACAAGGCGGATTGAAAGGGGATTCGAAAAAACGGGTTGCAACGCGGATTCGGTTGCGAGACGCCCGACGGCCGTCGCACCAGGCGTGGAAGGCTTGCCGGCAAGGCTGCCGGCAATCGGATCGGTAAAAATTATAGTGCTTTTTCACGATAGCGCAACAATAGTTGTGGCCATCTCGATTCACGATTCCGCGCCCTTTTTCTCGGGGTTTTTGCGTATTTCATCGTGTAACAAGCCTTAAGTGTTTGAAAAAACACTCGAACCCCTCAGGGCGATATCGATAATGGACTCCAATGGGCGGCGGCGCGAGCCGTGCCGGCCCGCCCCGCAGCTTGCCGTCCGGCGCTCCGCGCATCCGCCCAGGGCCCGGCCACGTACCGCCAACCGCGTGTGTCGGCAAGTTCCGCAACCTTGTACGGGATCCGCATCGGCGCCGTCGCGCCCATGGATCGACACAGGAGAACACCCATGCGAATTGCCCAGATCGCGCCGCTTTACGAAGCCGTCCCGCCGAAACTCTACGGCGGCACCGAGCGTGTCGTGTCCTACCTCACCGAGGCGCTCGTCGAACTCGGCCATGACGTGACGCTGTTCGCCAGCGGCGACTCCGTCACGTCGGCCCGTCTCGAGGCGGCCTGGCCGCGCGCACTGCGGCTCGACCCGTCGGTCCGCGATTCGATGGCGCCCCATATGCGGCTCCTCGAACAGGTCGCGCGGGTCGCGCACGAATTCGACGTGCTGCACTTCCACCTCGACTACCTGCCGTTCCCGCTGATGTCGCGCCTCGACACGCCGTACGTGACGACGCTGCACGGCCGCCTCGACCTGCCGGAACTGCAGCCCGTGTTCGACGCGTTCCCCGATTCGCCGGTCGTGTCGATCTCGAACAACCAGCGCAAGCCGCTGCCGCAGGCCGCGTGGGCCGGCACCGTGTACCACGGCCTGCCCGACACGCTGCTCACGCCGCAGCCGGACGTGAAGCCCGAATACCTCGCGTTCCTCGGCCGGATCTGTCCCGAAAAGCGTGTCGACACCGCGATCCGGATCGCCGCGCAAAGCGGGCTGCCGCTGAAGATCGCCGCGAAGGTCGACAAGGCCGACGCCGACTACTTCAAGGAAGTGATCGAGCCGCTGCTCGACCAGGCGCATGTCGAATTCATCGGCGAGATCAACGAAGCGCAAAAACCCGCGTTCCTGTCCGGCGCGAAGGCGCTGCTGTTCCCGATCGACTGGCCGGAGCCGTTCGGCCTGGTGATGATCGAGGCGATGGCCTGCGGCACGCCGGTCGTCGCGTTCAACCGCGGCTCGGTGCCGGAAGTGATCGAGGACGGCGTGACCGGCTTCATCGTCGAAGACGTGCAGGGCGCGGTCGGCGCGCTGCACCGGATCGACAGCCTGTCGCGCCCCGCGATCCGCGAACGTTTCGACACGCGTTTCAGCTCGAAGGCAATGGCGCGGCGTTACGTCGAAACTTACGAATCGCTTTGCGCGGCAACCAAGCAACCGGCATTGCGCCGGGTCGCGGGCGCCTGACACGGAAATCCGCGCCGAAATAGACCGTAAAATCCGCGCCGAAATCGGCGCGCAAAACAAAAGAGCCGCATCGTCGATGCGGCTCTTTCTATTGGGCTTTCGGTCACTCGATCAGGAAACGATCGCGGTTTTTGCCGACGATCCAATTCGGCGGCTTGCCACGCCCGCTCCAGGTTGCACCCGACTTCGGATCGCGGTATTTAGGCGGCAACGGCGCCTTCTTCGGCGGACGCCCGCGCCGTGCCCGTTCCGCGAAGCCCAGGTCCTGGGCCGTCAGGCCATATTCGGCAATCATTCGCTGGACATCGGCGATCACCGCTGCCACTTCCTGGCGGCGCACGTCGTCCGCCTGGGCCTGCAGATCGGCGATCTGCGCCTTGAGTTTCGCGTATTGAGACATTTTTCGACTCCCCTTTTCGATGATGCGGCCCCGGCGAATCCGGCCGGGACACCAACATCCGTTACGTCGTCTGCACTGCCGCCCTGCCCTTCGAAATTAATGCTGCCATCTTTAACCGAATCGTCTATATCGAGAATGCGGACTTATTCTAATAAAAGGCATTCGTCAGCCATTCAAATTTAACAATCGTTTACCCTCCCGGACCCGATTCATTTCCTATAATCCAGACCAATTCCGGACGACGAAATAAATCCGTTGCGTCGGCCGGGGTCTTCAACCCACTTGGACGAGGTCCTTACATGAATCTTTCTCAGCGTCTCGCTGCAGAGGTATTCGGCACGTTCTGGCTGGTGCTCGGCGGGTGCGGAAGCGCCGTGCTGGCCGCCGCCTTTCCGGGCCTCGGCATCGGCTTTGCCGGCGTCGCACTCGCCTTCGGCCTGACCGTGCTGACGATGGCATTCGCAATCGGCCACATCTCGGGTTGCCACCTGAATCCGGCGGTGAGCGTCGGCCTGACGGTTGCCGGCCGCTTCCCGGCACGCGACCTCGCGCCGTACATCGTCGCGCAGGTCGTCGGCGCCACGCTCGGCGCATTCGTGCTGTACCTGATCGCAACCGGCAAGCCGGGTTTCGACGTTGTCGGCAGCGGCTTTGCGACGAACGGCTTCGGCGATCGCTCGCCCGGCCACTACTCGCTCGCCGCGTCGTTCATCTGCGAAGTCGTGATGACGGGCTTCTTCCTGTTCGTGATCCTCGGTGCGACCGACAAGCGCGGGGTGCCCGCCGGCTTCGCGCCGATCGCGATCGGGCTGTGCCTGACGCTGATCCACCTGATCTCGATTCCGGTCACCAACACGTCGGTGAACCCGGCGCGCTCGACCGGCCCGGCGCTGTTCGTGGGCGGCGACGCGATCGGCCAGCTCTGGCTGTTCTGGGTCGCGCCGCTGATCGGCGCGGTACTCGCGGGGATCATCTACCCGCTGGTCGCCGGGCGTGACGACGCCGTCGACCTGCTGCCGGCATCCGCTCGCACAAGCGAATAAAACACTACGGGGTCAAGCGAGCAGAGCAGCGAGCCTCACGCTGTCGAAGAACATCGAGGCAGGCAATTTCGACGGGCGCCCCTGGCGCCCGTTTTTCATTTCCGCGCGGAACACGCGCCCGGGCGGGCGCTCAGGACGCGACGACGTCGTCTTCGAGCGAGAACAGCGTGCGCAGGTGGCGGGCGACGCCCGCGTCGAAGTTGTTGCCGATCCGGGGGATGTGCGGCAGCCGCGCGACCAGGTCGGGGTTCGCGTTGTTCATCATGAATGCATGGCCGGCGGTTTCGAGCAGGTCGATGTCGTTCATGTTGTCGCCGAACGCGATGCAATGACCGGTGTCGACGCCGAGCCGCGCGAGCACCGTGCGCAGCGCGCGGCCCTTCGACACGTTCGCGGTCATCACTTCGAGGCAGTCGGGCAGCGAGTACGTGACGTACAGCGTATCGCCGAACTGCACGCGCATCTGCTCGGCGACGACCGCCAGATCGGCCGGCTCGCCGATATACAGCACCTTCGCGATATCGGCGCCGTCGTGCGCGGCCATGTCGATCACCTCGTACCGGAAGCCCGAATCCTGGTGGAATTCGAGCAGGTGTGGCGCTTCGCGGTCGATCAGCCAGCCGTCGTTGGTAAACAGGTTGACGATCACGCGGCCGTGCGCGCCGACGACGTCCGGCTGCACGAGGCTGCGCACGATCGCTGCGTCGATGTCCTGCCCGTGGATCTTCGTGTCGTCCGGCGCATGCACGCGTGCGCCGTTCGACGTGATCAGGTACGGCCGGATGCCGAGCACGTCGCGAATGCCGGCGACGTCCGCATAGTGGCGCCCCGTGGCGATCACGAACTGCACGCCGTCGCGGTCGAGCCGGCGAACGGTGTCGATCGTGTACGGGTCGAGCTGGTGGTCGCTGTTCAGCAGCGTACCGTCGAGATCGGTGGCGATGACTTTGTACATGGGACGGGAGAGTGGCGCTCGGGGCACGGAGGAAGCGTCATTTTAACGTCGGGCCCGGCAGCGCGCCGGGCGGTTGCCGGGTGGTTGCCTCGCGGTTACCGGCCGGGCGCCGCCTGCGGCGCTGCTGCGATGCGGCATTCGCCGCGCGCGCTCCACTCGGCTTAGGCTCCCTCCGCCGCCCGCAACGCCTGGAGCGCGAGCCGCAGCGCACCATGCGCCGAATCGTCGAGCGGCGCGCGCAGCCGTGCGGCATGCCGCGCCGGCACGGCCGGCGCGAGCGCGTCCGCCAGCCCGCCGCACAGCGCGACCGGCAGCGCGTGCTGCGGATCGAGCGCGTCGATCATCTTGCCGATCTCGTCGCCAGCCTGCGCGATCAGCGCGCGCGCAACCGGATGCGTGCGGTGCGCGAACACGATCGGCGCGAGACGCGCGTAGATCGTCTGGTTCGCGTCGCACGACCACTGGACGAGCGCATCGCGATCGCGCGCGCCGGTTTCCGCGAGCAGCGCCGTGGCGAACGCGTCGCGCGGCACGCGGCCGTCGAGCGCCTGTTGCGCATACGCGAGCGCGCGCACGCCGAGCCATGCGCCGCTCGCCTCGTCGCCGGACGGAAAGCCGAAGCCGCCCGCGATCCGGCACGCGCCGGCCGCGTCGAGCGCCGCCGCGATGCTGCCGGTGCCGAGCGCGACGATGAGCCCCGGCGCGCCGCCGTGCGCGCCGACGACGGTCGTATACGCGTCGCTTTCGATCGCCAGCGCGCCGAGCGGCGCCTGCGCGCGGAATGCGGCGAGCCACGCTGCGTTGTTGACGCCGGCCAGCCCGCAGCCGAGCGCGCACTGCGACCAGTCGAACGCGAGACCGGCCTGCGTGAACGCGTCCGCGCACGCCGCGCCGATCGACGCCCATGCCCGCTCGATGCCGAGACCGAGCCCCGACGGGCCGCCGCGCCCCTGCGCCAGCTCGCGCCCGTCCCGGTCGGCCAGTACCGCGCGCGTGCCCGTGCCGCCGCCGTCGATGCCGATCGCAAAAAGTAATGCCGCCATGCTTCATCCCGCTGATTCGAACAGGCGCCAAGCTTAACCGGATCGGCGCCGCGCGCCCATCTGCCGTTCGGCCGGCTATCCCGCCAAAAGGGCTTCCGCTATGCTGGCGCGATCGAATCGACACTGAAAACGAGGCAGACGATGTCGCAGCGGTGCAACTGGGTGAAGACGGAAGCGGACGCTCACTATCACGATACCGAGTGGGGCGTGCCCTCGCACGACGATCGCCACCTGTTCGAAATGCTGATTCTGGAAGGCGCGCAGGCCGGGCTGTCGTGGTCGACGATCCTGAACAAGCGCGCGGGCTATCGCGAAGCGTTCGCCGATTTCGACGTCGATGCCGTCGCGCGCTTCACGCCCACGCGCATCGAGAAATTGCTGGAGAACCCGGGCATCGTGCGCAACCGTGCGAAGGTCGAATCGGCGGTGACCAACGCGCGCGCCGTGCAGCGCATCCGCGAAGAGCACGGGTCGCTCGCCGCGTTCCTGTGGTCGTTCGTCGGCGACACGCCGGTCCAGAACGCGTGGCAGTCGTACCGCGACGCGCCCGCCTCGACCGAGCAGTCCGACGCGCTCAGCAAGGCGCTGAAGGCGTACGGCTGCAAGTTCGTCGGCTCGACGATCTGCTATGCGCTGATGCAGGCAACCGGCATGGTCAACGATCACGAAGCCGGCTGCCCGTGCCACGCGCGATGCGCGGCGCTCGGCGGCAAGCAGCCGGCCCGCCGGCGCAAGGCGGGCTGACGGCGCGGGCGCACACCCGGCGCGGGTGCCGCGCCGCTGCCCGGCGGCGGTCGCGCCGTCCGCTTGCCGCCTGCTGCTTGCTGCTTGCTGCTTGCCCCGCGGTCCTTATCGCGCGGCGCGCGACGATGCCGGCACGGCCGGTCGCGCGCTCCGCGCAGCCCGCCCGCGTGCGCTGCGCTTCTTCACCCAGATGCACACACCCGTCACGCTCAGCATCGCGATCACGATGCCGAGCACGCTCACGGCGACACGTCCGGCGACACCGGCGATTCGCCCCGAGTGCAGCGGAAACTGCGCCTGCATGAACAGGTCGCCGGCCGAACCGCGGCCCGGCACCTGAGCCGCGACGGGCTTGCCGGTCACCGCATTCCAGTACAGCCACGCATTGCCGAGCCCGACGTCGCCATGGTCGTTGCCCGGCGTGAAGAATCCGACCGCATACGCGTTCATCCCCGGCGCGAACAGCAGCGCGCCCGGCGGCGCGGCGATCCCTGCGTCGCGGCCGGCCGAGCGCGCGATCTCGACGATCCGCTCGCGCGGCAGGATCTGGCTGCCCGGCGGGGCCGGCGGGAAATGCTCCGGATTCGTATACGGCGTTTCGGCAAGCGGCGACACCAGCGAGACCAGCGGGCGCACGACCGGAACGGCGAGGTTCATCGAGATCGATGTGATCGCAACGACGAGCAACAGCCCCCACACCCACACGCCGCCCGAGCGGTGCAGGTCGAACACGAGCGGGTAGCCGCCGCGCCGCACGCGGAACGCGAACGACTTGCGCCAGCTTTTCAGGTTCGGAAACGCCAGCACCAGCGCGATCAGGCTGTCGATCGCCCACACGATGCCGACGACGCCCATCACCCAGAACCCGAAGTTGACCCCGCCGTACACGGGCAGGAACAGCGAGTAATGCAGCCGGTAGATGAACGGCATCAGGTCGAGCCGCGCGAGCGACGGCGCGCCCCATTCGCGGCGGCCCTGCACCTCGCCGGTCGCGGGATCGACGGCGATCTGGCTGAAACCGAGTGCGTACGGCTGGCCGGTCGCCGGATCGGTACGCGGCATCACGCCCGCCTGCAGCGTGTGTCCCGGTTCGATCGCGAGCGGCAGATAAGTCACCTGCACGCGCGGATCGGCGGCCTCGATGCGCGCCGCGAGTTCGAGCGGCGCCAGCGGCGCCGCGCCGCTGCGCGCGGTGTAGAAATCCGGGTTCAGCACCGCGTCGAGCTCATGGTCCCACGCAATCAATGCGCCGGTGAGCCCCGCGACGAACAGGAACAGCGCGATGGCGAGCCCGAACCAGCGGTGCAGGCGCACGAGAAACGGTCGCAGGAACGCATTCATCGCGTGCGCAGCGAAAGGAAGGCGGGCCGGCACGAGCGGCGGCCCCGATTCGACGGGATGCAGTTCATTTGATGTCGAGCACCGCGCAACGGTCTCCCGGTCGGGCCGGCGAGGCCGGATGCCCTTGTACGCGGCATGGAATTGTTGCGCGGTTGGCGGGTTTTGATACGATGCGCGACATTTTAACGCAATGCGAATGATTCTTACTCGCATTTTTACTCGCTCGCCATGACCGTCTGCCTCGCCCGCCCGCCTGTCCGTCCACGCCGCGTGGCCGCCGCCCTCGCCTGCCTTGCCGCGTCGCTCGCGCATGCGGACGATTCGCCCGGCGACGCCGCGGTACTGCCCGCCCTCAACATCACGGCCGCGCATGATTCGCCGCAACACTTGACCGACACGATCTCGACGGGTGCGCTCGGCACCCGCCGCCAGCTCAACACGCCGTTCTCGACGACCATCGTCACGTCGGAAGAGCTCGAGGCCCGCCAGCCGTACAAGCTCGGCGACGTGTTCGCGAACGACGCGTCGGTGTCGGACAACAGCGGCGCCTACAGCGCCTGGGCCAGCTACATGACGGTGCGCGGCATGCAGCTCGACTGGCAGAACGGCTACAAGATCGACGGACTGCCGTTCGTCACGTACGGCATCACGATGCCGTACGAGCAGCTCGATCGCGTCGAACTGCTGAAGGGGCTCGGCGGCTTCCTGTATGGCTTCGTGACGCCGGGCGGCGTCGTCAATTACGTGACGAAGCAGCCGGGCGCCGAACCGGTGCGCAGCGTCGACATCGGCTACCGGAGCACCAACGTGTGGACCGAGCATGTCGATCTCGGCCAGCGCTTCGGTCCCGACCACATGTTCGGCGCGCGGCTGAATGCGACGCACGAGGAAGGCAAGACGTACAACGACGGCAACATCCGCCGCGACAGCGTGTCGCTCGCGCTGCAGGCGAACCTGACGCGCGACCTGTCCGTGTCGTTCGGCGCGCTGTACCAGGACCGCCGCACGACCGGCCAGACGCCGTCGATCTTCACCGGCAGCTATCCGGGCGGCGCGCTGCCCGCGACGATCAGCGGCGGATCGACGAACCTGGGCGGCAAGGACCAGTACCTGAACACGAACCTGCAGCTCTATACGGCCGGGCTGCAATACCAGCTCGCGCCCGACTGGCAGCTCGACGTCGCGTACAGCTACAGCAAGGCGACGCGCCGGCGTAACGAAAGCACGCTCTACCTGCAGGACGCGGCCGGCAACTACACCGACAGCCGCTACGTCGGCATGGAGGATCACCGCTTCAGCCAGTGGCGCGCGATGGTCGAGGGGAAGGTGCGCACGGGCCCGTTCAGCCACCAGATCGTGCTCGGCGCGTCGTGGCAGAAGCAGGCGAACGACTATTCGGCGAACAGCGTGTTCGTGCCGCTCGGCGCCGGCAACCTCTATGCGCCGAATCCGTACCGCTACGAGAGTCCGCACGGCTTCATCCAGTACCGCACGAGCGAGATCGTGCAGAAATCGCTGTTCGCGAGCGACACCGTGCAGTTGACCGAGCGCTGGTCGGTGCTGGCCGGCGTGCGCTACATGAACTACGCGCAGCGCGCGTTCCAGGCGAGTGGCGCCGAGGACCCCGGCTATCGCCAGAACGGCGTGGTGACGCCGACCTTCGCGGTGATGTTCAAGCTCGCGCCGACGACCACCGCGTACGCGAGCTACGCCGAGTCGCTCGAGCCCGGCAGCCGCGTGAACGATGTCTACGCGAACGCGGGCCAGGTGCTCAAGCCGCTGCGCAGCAAGCAGTACGAGCTGGGGATCAAGAGCGAGCGCGCGCGCTGGAGCGCGACGGCCGCGCTGTTCCGCATCGAGCGCAGCGCCGAATACGCGAACGCCGCGAACGTCTACGTGCAGGATGGCGAATCGATCATTCAGGGGATCGAGGTCGGCGCGCGCGCGAAATTCGGCGCGCACTGGAACGCGGGCGTCGACGCGATGCTGCTCGACGCGTGGTACGCGAACGGGATCGGCAACCACGGCAACCGCGTGGCCGGCGCGCCGCGCTTCGTGCTCGCCGGCGACCTCGGCTATGCGGTGCCGGGCGTGCCGGGGCTGACGCTCGGCGTCGACGCGAAATTCACCGGCGCGACGCCGCTGCGCGCGGCCGGCGGCCTCGACGCACCGGGCTTTCTCGTCGTCAACGCGGGCGCGCGTTACCTGACGCGAGTCGGACGGCACGACGTGACGCTGCGCGCATCGATCGACAACGTGTTGAACCGCCGTTACTGGGAATACCAGTACGCGGACTACGTGAAGCCGGGCGACCCGCGCACGGTGAGCCTGAGCGCGAAGATCGATTTCTGAACGCCGCGGCCGGCGGCCGCAACCCGCTGGCCGCTGGGTCTCGCCAGCTGGCGGGAACACCCGTGCCGCAATGGCCTCGGGATTTTCCCGGCCCGCCAAAGCAAAACGGCGGAGCGGCCTCTTTCGAGGCACACTCCGCCGTTTCGCGGCGAACCGTCAGACGCGCTTAGTGAAGCTTCTTCGGCAGCATCTGGCTGCGCAGGCGCTTGTGCAGGCGCTTGACGGCTGCTGCCTTCTTGCGCTTGCGGACTGCGGTCGGCTTTTCGTAAGACTGGCGCTCACGCAGTTCAGCGATCAGGCCATTTTTTTCGATAGCGCGACGAAAGCGGCGAATCGCCACTTCGAACGGCTCGTTTTCTTTCAGAAGAATCGTCGTCATGTCGTTCCTAAATTGCTTAAACGGTCAAAAACGTAGCGGCCAAGCGCCACGCACCGGCCATCCGAGCGTCCCCACAACAGGCGAAACGAGCGGAAATACGGCCTCGGAGGCCGGAAAAGAGAGGCGGAAAGCACCGCGAGTACGCTTCACAACCGCGTGCAGCGCCGCGTTTGACTGCCAGCAGACATGCCGAAACCGGCAAAGGCGTGACAGAAAATCTCAATTCAGCCCGCCATCATAGCAGGGAATCACAGACAAAACCACCCTTTTGTCGGTCGTGTGTGCACAGCGTCACGACTGAGTGCCGGAGCCTCATCGGGCCGGTTTCTGCCCCCGTTTAATCCGGCGCCGTGCCGGGCCGGTCCGAAATGACAAAGAAGGATAAAAAATCGGGCCGAATCTCCACGTGCCCCTCAAGTTTTGTTTTGGTGCGCCGAAATCCTGCTCTGAGGCGGCCAGCAATGAACGAGTGCTTCCGCCGACGCCAAAACGGCTTTCCAGGGCTTTCGGCTTATACAGGAGATTTTTCCATGCTCGGAATTAACAGCAACATCAACTCGCTGGTTGCACAGCAGAACCTCAACGGCTCGCAAAACGCCCTGTCCCAGGCCATCACGCGCCTGTCGTCGGGCAAGCGCATCAACAGCGCAGCGGACGACGCAGCAGGCCTCGCGATCTCGACCCGGATGCAGACCCAGATCAACGGTCTGAACCAGGGCGTGTCGAACGCCAACGACGGCGTGTCGATGATCCAGACGGCATCGAGCGCACTGTCGTCGCTGACGAACAGCCTGCAGCGTATCCGCCAGCTGGCCGTCCAGGCGTCGACGGGCACGATGTCCACGACCGACCAGGCCGCACTGCAACAGGAAGTTTCGCAGCAGATCCAGGAAGTGAACCGTATCGCGTCGCAAACGACGTACAACGGCACGAACATTCTCGACGGCTCGGCAGGCATCGTGTCGTTCCAGGTCGGCGCGAACGTCGGCCAGACGATTTCGCTGGACCTGAGCCAAAGCATGTCGGCCGCGAAGATCGGCGGCGGCCTGGTGCAGAAGGGCCAGACGGTCGGTACGGTGACGGGTCTGTCGCTCGACAACAACGGCGCGTACACCGGTTCGGGCGCAACGATCACCGCGATCAACGTGCTGTCCAACGGTAAGGGTGGCTACACGTTCACCGACCAGAACGGCGGCGCCATCTCGCAAACCGTTGCCCAGTCCGTGTTCGGCGCAAACGCAACCACCGGCACCGGCACGGCAGTCGGCAACCTGACGCTGCAGTCGGGCGCAACCGGCGCAGGTACGTCCGCGGCACAACAGACCGCAATCACCAACGCAATCGCTCAGATCAACGCCGTCAACAAGCCGGCTACCGTGTCGAACCTCGACATCAGCACGGTCAGCGGGGCGAACGTCGCGATGGTGTCGATCGACAACGCGCTGCAGACGGTGAACAACGTGCAGGCGGCACTCGGCGCGGCACAAAACCGCTTCACGGCAATCGCCACGGCGCAGCAGGCAGAATCGACCGACCTGTCGTCGGCACAGTCGCAGATCACCGACGCGAACTTCGCGCAGGAAACCGCGAACATGTCGAAGAACCAGGTGCTGCAGCAAGCAGGCATCTCGGTGCTCGCACAGGCGAACTCGCTGCCGCAGCAGGTCCTGAAGCTCCTGCAGTAATCGCGTAGCAACCGACGGCCGGGCCCCGCGTAACGCGCGGCCCGGCCGCAGTCACTTGGCGCGCGGGGCGTTGCTCCGCCGCCAGGTCTTCATCCAGAACTTCCCGGATCACCCGCCGCACGGAGCAACACGATGTCGACGATCAATCCCGCCGTCACCGCCGCCAACAACTCGGCCAACAGCGCGCTGCAGCAAGCCGCCCAATCGATCATCAGCGGTTCGACCGGCAACTCGTCGATGGACGTCAACTCGCTCGTGACGGCACTCGTCAATGCGAAAACCGCCGGCCAGGCCGCCGCGCTCAACGCGCAGCAAAGCAGCGACAACACCCAGATTTCCGCGTACGGCGCGCTGTCGGCCGCGCTGAGCGCACTGCAGGCCAGCCTCACCACGCTGTCGAACGGCTCGCTGCAGAACACCTTCACCGCGACCGCGAGCGGCACCGGCCTCACCGCGACCGCGGGTGCCGGCGCAGTAGCCGGCAGCTATTCGGTCGGCGTCACGCAGATCGCGACGTCGCAGTCGCTGTCGTCGGCCGCGTTCGGCGCGTCGACCGCGCTCGGCACCGGCACGATGACGCTGTCGCTCGGCAGCCAGTCGTTCACCGTCGACGTGAACGGCACCAACAACACGCTGTCCGGCATCGCCGCCGCGATCAATACCGCGACCGGCAACCCGGGCATCGTCGCATCGGTCGTCAACGGCAGCGACGGCGCGCACCTCGTGCTCAGCTCGACGCCGACCGGCGCGGCGAACACGATCGGCGTCGCGCTCAGCAACGTCGCCGGCGACAACGGCCTGTCCAGCCTCGGCGTCACGTCGACGCCCAGCACGACGGGCGGCCAGTCGACGATCACGTCCGCGAACGGCAGCGCCGCGTGGAAGCAGAGCACCGCCGCGCAGGACGCCGCGTTCACGATCAACGGAATCGCCGGCACCAGCGCGAGCAACACCGTGACGAGCGCGATCACCGGCGTCACGCTGAACCTGACCAGCGCCGCCGTCGGCGCCACGCAGCCGCAAACGTTGACGGTCGCGACCGACACGAAATCCCAGGCCGCCGCGATCAACAACTTCGCGACGCTCTACAACACGCTGGTCACGACGATGGGCTCGCTGTCGAGCTTCACGTCGGGAGCGTCGTCGCAAGGCCCGCTGCTCGGCGACTCGACGCTGAACACGATCAAGAACGCACTCGCATCGATCGTCGCGAGCGGCGTGAACAGCAACGGCTCGACGGTCAACCTCGCGTCGATCGGCGTCACGCTGCAGGCCGACGGCACGCTGAAGGTCGACAGCACGGCGCTCAACGGCGCACTGCAGAACAACCCGACGGGCGTCGCGTCCCTGTTCAACTCGAAGAACGGGATCGGCGAGCAGTTGACGACGAACATCACGAACTACACGAAGACGAACGGACTGATCGCCGCGCGCACGACCGCGCTCAGCAACGATCTGAAAAACGTCGCGCAGCAGCAGACGACGCTGTCCAACTACGCAGCCCAGCTGACGAGCCAGTACCAGGCGCAGTTCACCGCGCTCAACACGCTGATGGCGACGATGAACAGCAACTCGCAATACCTGACCCAGTTGTTCGGCGGCGCGAACAGCGCCGGCGCGATGTCGAACAACAAGGGCTGATCGCTGGCCGGACCGGAGAGCACCGATGGAACAGACCGAACTGATTGCGCAGATCGATGCGCTCACCGACGGGATCGAACATGCGGCCGCGATGGCTGACTGGGCCGAGGCCGTACGCCTCGTCGATGCGCGCTGGTCGCTCGTCGCACTGCTCTCGACCGACCAGCCGCCCGTCGGCATCGCGGCGATCCGCCGCATGCAGGCCAGCAACGACCGGATCTTCGCCGATGCGCAACGCGCGCAGCAGGAGCTGACCGACGAATACCAGGCGGCAATGAGCCGCGTGCAGGCCGTCGGCCAGTACCAGAGCATCGCGAACCGCTGATCCGCATCCGGCCGCGCGCCGCAATGCGCGCCGCCAACCCGACAACAAGAACTACACGCTGATGTGAGGGCGTGCTCGTTCGCCTCCCCGCCCGCCTTGTGCGGGCGTTTTTTTTGGGGTGTCGCCAGCCGCACCGCCCCTCCGTCGGCCGACCGGTCAATCGACCAAACTGACCGGGCTTTTCCCGTCACCTCGCGGCATCGGCGCGACGGCCCGCTACCCATAATGGTATCGACCGACTTTCCGCAGATTTCATCATGTTCTCGACCGAACTGCCCGCCACCGCCGCGCTCACGCCCGAACAGCAGCTTGCGCAGGACATCGCGCTCGTCATGGAGAACGCGCTCGAGCGCCAGCGCAGCGGTGCGTTCGACGACGCCCGGGCGCTGTACGAGGCCATCCTCGACGCGGTGCCCGCGCATGGCGATGCGCATTACAACCTCGCGGTGCTGATGGTCGATACGGGCCAGGCGACTGATGCGGTGCCGCATTTCGAAGCCGCCATCGGCGCGAACCCGGACAACGGCTACTACTGGGTCAGCTACATTCATGCGCTGCATCGCACCGGGCAAACGGCCGCCGCGTGGATCGCGGTCGAAATCGCGCAGCAGCGCGGCGTGCACGGCCCGGCGCTCGACGGGCTGATCGCGCAACTGGCGTCGCCCGAGGTCGTGCTCGCGACTGCCGCGGTTGCCCCGAGCGGCATCGACGCGGCGATCGTCCTGGAAACCGCGACCGGCCACGCAGGGAGGAGCGACTCCGGCAAGCCGGTCCGGCGTCCCAATCAGACGCTGCTGCAAAAGCACGCGGCGCTGTTCGACAAGAACAAGCACGCGGAAGCCACCGCGCTTGCGCGGCAACTGGTCGCCGACTACCCGCAAGACGGCGCATGCTGGCGCGCGCTGTCCGCATCGCTTCACCGGGAAGGCCGCTTCGCGGAGATGATCGAGGCCGGCTTTCGCACGATCGAATTGCTGCCGGACGAATTACTCGTGCGCATGCTGCTCGCCGATACGCTGCGGGTGATGAACCGTCTCGAGGAAGCCGACGAGCAGTGCACGCGCCTGATCCAGCTTCAGCCCGATCATCCGGAGGCCTTCCGGATTCGCGGTCTCGTGCTGTTCGCGCTGCGCCGCATGGATGAAGCGATCGCGGCCTGCCGACGTGCGGTCGAGCTTGCGCCCGGCGCCGCTGCACCGTGCGGCACGCTCGGCTTCGTGCTGCTCGAGCAGGGCGCCACGCAGGAAGCGATGGGCTGGCTGAAGCGCTCGATCGAAATCAACCCCACCGACAGCGTCACCCACAGCAGCATGCTGTTCTGTATCACGCACATCAGCGACTTCGATCCGCAGGCGCTCATTACAGAACACCGCAAGTTCGGCGAGCGCTACGGCAATCACAAGCGCAAGCGCGCGGCCGTGTTCTCGAACTCGCGGGACCCGGCGCGCAAGCTGCAGGTCGGCTTCGTGTCGGGCGACCTGTTCAGCCACGCGGTCGCGTCCTACGCGGTGCCCGTGATCGAGCATCTCGCCGCCGATCCCGGCATTGCGATGCACTTCTATCACAATCACTTCGAGGAAGATCACGTATCCGAGCGTTTCAAGGCCCACGCCACGACGTGGCGCACCGTCGCCGGCATGAGCGACACGGCCTTCCTCGAGCGTGTGCGCAACGATCGCATCGACATCGTGATCGACCTGTCGGGGCACACCGGTCGTAACCGGCTGGTCGCGCTGGCGCAGCGTGCGGCGCCCGTGCAGGCGTCGTGGATCGGCTATCCGGCCACGACGGGGCTTGCCGCGATGGACTACTTCATTGCGGATCGCTTTGTCGCGCCGCACGGCGAATTCGACGATCAGTTCGTCGAGCAGATCGTGCGGCTGCCGGCCATCTCGTCGTTCATGCCGCCGCCCAACTGCCCACCCGTCAACGTCTTGCCCGCGCTACGGAATGGCTATACGACGTACGGCAGCTTCAACCGCCTGAACAAACTCAGCCCCCACGTCATCGGCGTCTGGGCGCGCGTGCTGCATGCGGATCCGACCGCGCGCATGGCGCTCGGCGCAATCGGCAACGAAGGGGACCAGCGGGTGCTGACCGAATGGTTTGCCGCGGCCGGTATCGACGCCGGCCGTCTGTCGTTCCACCGGCGTTCGAACATTCCTGTCTACCTGCAACAGCATCATGGCGTCGACCTCTGTCTGGACACGTTTCCTTACACAGGTTCAACCACGACGCTAAATGCCCTATGGATGGGCGTGCCAACACTGACCATCGCTGGCGTGACGCTGGCCGGCCGGGGCAGCGCGAACTGGTTGATGCACGTAGGGCTCGACACATACATAGCGAAAAACGAGGACGAGTTCGTCGCCAAAGCGCTCGCTCTCGGCAAAGACACTGCGTCGCTTCAGGCGCTTCGCACCGGCCTGCGCGCGCGCTGTGCCGAGTCGGCCGCATTCCGCCCGGAAATCGTCGCGGCCGGACTGTCGTCGGCGCTGCGCACGATGTGGGCACGCTGGTGCGCGGGCGAGTCCGCGATCGCATTCGACACGCCGCTTTTCGACGATACGGCGATCGCACGGGCCACGACCGAGGCCTGACCTCCACGCAACAGAGGGACCACCATGACTGCCAGCCTGCCTGCGTCGTCCGTCGTACAACTGCCTCGCGACAGCATCTACGTCACGCAGCCGTACTTGCCGCCACTCGACGAATTCATACCGTACCTCCAGCAGATCTGGGACAGCCGGGTCCTCACCAACGGCGGCCCGTTTCACCAGCAATTCGAGCGCGCACTATGCGACTACCTCGACGTGCCTCACCTGTCGCTTTTCGCGAACGGTACGCTCGCACTCGTCACCGCGCTGCAGGCGCTTCGAATCACCGGCGAAGTGATCACGACGCCATACTCGTTCGTCGCGACGGCGCACTCGCTGCTGTGGAACGGCATCAAGCCCGTATTCGTCGACGTGGACCCCGATTCGCTGAATCTGGACCCTGCGAAGATCGAAGCCGCCATCACGCCGCAGACAAGCGCGATCATGCCGGTGCACTGCTATGGCCGACCGTGCGACGTCGAGGCGATCCAAAAAATCGCGGACAACTACAACCTGCGTGTCATTTATGACGCAGCACACGCGTTCGGCGTACACACGCCGACGGGCAGTCTGTTGCGGCACGGCGACCTGTCAATACTGAGTTTTCACGCGACCAAGGTATTCAATACCTTTGAAGGCGGCGCGATCATCTGTCCCGATGCGAAAACGAAGCAACGCATCGATCACCTGAAGAATTTCGGGTTCGTCGACGAAGTCACGGTCGTTGCGCCCGGCATCAACGGCAAGATGAGCGAGATCAACGCGGCGTTCGGATTGCTGCAGCTTCAGCATGTCGATGCGGCAATCGCGCGCCGTGCCCATATCGATGCCCTGTATCGCGAGCAGCTGAGCGGGTTGCGTGGACTGCGATGCCTCGAGCACGGCGACGGCGTACGACACAACTACTCGTACTTTCCGATTCTCGTCGACGACGAATATCCGGTCAGCCGCGACGCGCTCTACAGCAAGTTACGCGCACACGAAATTTATGTGCGCCGTTACTTCTACCCGCTCATCTCGGAATTTCCGATGTATCGCGGGCTGCCGTCGGCGCACAAGTCGCTGCTGCCAGCCGCCGCACACGCGTCCGAGCGCGTGCTGTGCCTTCCGATCTATCCAGCACTGCGCGACGAAGACGTCGAACGAATCGTGAAGATCATCAAGGGGCGCGCGTGACGTCGCCGGCAACCAGTGACCTGTCGCGGTCGTCCTCATGCCCCCCCAGCGCCATCGCATTCAGCGCGATTCGCGACCTGATCGAGCAGGAACAGGTGCGAAACGCGGACTTCATCCGTACCACGCTACCCGCTTATCTCGACAAGCTGGAGGCGCGCGCCGAGTTCGTCGCCGAAGCAGTGGACGGCATCTGCCACGGTTTCGTCGCTTTCTACTGTAACGACTACGCGACGCGAATACTGTACGTAACGCTGATCCTGGTAGCGCCGACGCATCGGCGGACCGGTCTTGGCGAACGCCTGCTCACCAGAACCTTCGAGCTGGCCCATGCACGAGGTTTCCTGCGATGCCGCCTCGAGGTGCATCCGGACAATCCCGGCGCCCGCGACTTTTACGCGCGGATGGGCTTCAAACCGATCGATGCGCGATCGGACGCCATCGTGCTCGAACGCACGTTGTGACATCGCTCAAACCCGTCGAAGCCCGGTGTCACTGAACACGGCCCCGCGACCACGCGGCCGCCTATCGCATCACTCAGCAGAAAGAGAGCGCGACAAAATGAAGTGCATGATTTGCGACGCCGACGGCGACTACTATTTCTCGAAGACCTATACCGAGCGACCTTTTTCCGACTTCATGAGTTCGATCGGCAAGGTCGACTATTACAAATGTCGGCAGTGCGGCTTCGTCTGGTCCGGCACACATCAATCGCTACCGGTGGAGAAATGGAGTGAACTGAATCGGCAGTTTCATCACTACATCGAAAATCCCGCCAACGAAACGAAGGGCAACCAGCCGCCGTACGCCGAACAGGCCATGATGCTGGCCCTGCTCGGAAAGAATGGTGTGATTCGCCTGGACAACATGGTCGACTATGCTGCCGGGTACGGTACGTTGAGTCATGTCCTCGCGAAGTACTACGATCTTGAACTGCCGATCTTCGATCTCTACGTGAAAAACGACGGCTCGGGGAGATATATCGATCCATCCAACCTTGGTCGCTACAAGACCGTGATCAATTCGGCGATGTTCGAGCACGTCCTGCGCCGCAGCGATCTCGATTTCGTGCATGACATGGTCGATCACGACGGTGCATTGGTCATCCACACGGTTGTCTGTGAACGCGTGCCGAACGACCCGGAATGGTTCTACTTGCGCCCCCCCGTCCATACCGCCTTTCATACCAATCGAAGCATGACCATCCTGATGGAGCAATGGGGCTATCGGGCATCGCTCTACTGTCCGCAGGCGAAGTGCTGGGTGCTGCTTCCCGACAAGTGTGCACATATCGGCGAAACGGTCGCATCCATCAATCGCGAACTCCAGACCACGTGGTTCCACTACAAGGAAGGATTCGTCGACTACTGGAAGGGATTCTAGATCCGCCTGCATGTGACGAAATGCATCGATGCCCCGTCCTTCACGTGAGCTGACAGGACGGCCCGCGCATACCGGCCAGCAATGCGTGGCCGCGAGTCGAATGCCGTTTCCGAAGCAGGTAACGCAGTCGACGTCGAATGGGGACCGACGCTCTCCGGTTTATCCGCGCAATGACGGGCAAAACCTAAATTCCGGGACAGACCTGCCGTTATAGCAAAAGTAAGCATGGCGCCATGCAACGAATGCCATTCCGAAAGGAATCGACGTTTGTGCATTTCGCCGACACTTACGCCACGGGCCTGAATCGCTGCCGGAGCGAGGCAACTGTATCGCGCGTCAATCAAGCATCGGGTGCGACGCATACCACCGGATTCCCCTTCTCCTATCGCGCGCCACGAAGTGCAATCCAGGCAAGAGAAACCGGTTTTCCGGTGCACGCTTGGTAACGCCAGGCACATACCAACTAATTGAATATTGAGAGAACTCGACTGATGCGTACCAAACTGATCGCCGCCGCGCTCGCGGCCATGGCTTCTTTGACATGCAGCGCAGCCACCAGTGTCGTGATCGATGCAAAAGCCAACTGCCTTTCCAGCTCCTTCGGGACCGTCTCCGGCGGCACGTCGGCGAAATTCAGGCTCGCAAAGGGCCAATACGCCGTCTCTCTTGTGTCGAACACAATGAGTTGCAGTGGCGGCTCACTGGAAAATGGCTGCAACATTGATACCGTGGTGATGCAAGGCGGCTACGGAAGTATCCGATGGGGCACCGCAGTCACGGCCAAACCGACCGTCATCCTGATGACCGGCGATCTCAACGATGTTTTCGCCTACGTCAGCGACGACTACTGCGGCGACAACGTCGGACAGGCGACGCTCCTGATTCAGCCGGTAAACTAAGCGCAATTTGCACGGTGCACGGAGTGCGCGTGCGTATCGCCCTACCTGCACAAGCAAGGCCAGCAGCTCGAACGGCCGCGTCCCCGACAGGACACGGCCGTGACCGGTCACTCCGATACCCGCTGCACTGCATCGGGCATCGCGACTCCATCCGCAGAGACTGCCCGAATCAAATCGTATTCCGTCAGCATGTCCCTCACTTCCATAACGGAGTTGAACATCAGCAGGTCCACGATCGACAGCCAGGGAACGAACGGCGCCCCGAATTGAACGTATTCGATCGGCTTCGACCGGAGAAACCGCAGATCGATGCCGCGCGCCGCAAAGTCCTCGTGCGAGTACAAATCAACACCGCCGATCGCATTGACATACGTCGTCGCCCCCAGCGACTCGCAGATCGCGAGTACGCGACTCTGCCCCTTCAATGACGGATCAACGTCGATCGACGACGACACATCGATACGCGTGTCGATGCCGAGCCGATCCACGACGACATCAATCGATCGCTTGATGAACCGGAACAGGTTCGGCTCATCTGCGTCGATCACGGCGCTCACGAGGTTGAATCCCTGCTCAAAGAACGGCGCACGAACATAGGCTCCCTTCAACTGGGCGGCAAGTTTCACGGGATCGTAATCGGACGACACCTCTCGATCACGAACATCGAGCGAATCGGCATCTCGTTTCAGCGGAATACTGAACAGCGCATCACTGCCGTTGAGCAGGAAGCGGTTCCGGTTGAACCAACCCTTCTTCGTGTACTTGATGTTGTCGTATACGACAAACCGGTCAACCGCTTCGATCAGTTGAAAGTAGCCGATATACGGCAGGAAATACGGTTGCATGATCGCGACTTTCATCGCCTCACCCCTGACGGACAAGCAGCACAAAAAATGGATGGCGAGCGGCGCGGCATGCCAGACAGGCTACGCATCGACGCATTCTCTGAAATGCGCCGCGCACGCCAGCCGCATACGCTCGATCACTCTGATCCAGGCTTCGCCGCGCCCGCGCCGGAACAACCGCACCGTGCCCGGATACCACGGCGAATCCTCACGGTCGTGCATCCATCGCCAGTCCACGTCCTGATTCGGAAGCAGCACCCAGCAGGGCTTGCCGAGCGATGCGGCCAGATGCGCGGTCGACGTGTCGACGCACACCACGAGATCGAGTTGTGCGACGATCGCGGCCGTATCGGCGAAATCGTCGAGTTCCGAGCCCAGGTGCAGCAACGGCAGCCCGCCCGGCGGCTGGCGCGCTTCGTCCTCGCCCTGCCCTTTCTGCAGACTCACGAAATTCACGCCCGGCACGCTCCACAGCGGCGTCAGCAATGCCAGTGACGGCAGCGAACGGTGCGCGTCGTTGTGATGCTTCGGATTGCCTTTCCACACGAGTCCGACGCGCGGGCCGGGCGGCAGCGCATCGAGGCGCGCGCCCCAGTGCGCGACGCGCGCCGGATCGGGTACGAACCGCACCGGTGGCGGGATCGTGTCGAGCGTCGTGCCCGCGTGCATTGGCGCGCTCAACAGACTCGTCCAGTAATCGAATTGCGCGGCCTGCGCGGTAGCCGCCTCGTGATCGAGCACCGCGTCGACGCCATCGACCGTCTCCATCAGCCGATGCAACGCCGGCTGGCACGCAAACACCACCCGCGCCGCCTGCCGCGCGCGAAATTCCGCGAAATAACGGCTGAACTGCAGCATGTCGCCGAGGCCGTCCTCCTGCCACACGAGCAGCGTCTTGCCGGCCAGCGGCTCGCCTTGCCACTGCGCGCACCGCAGTACCTCGCGGGTCCGGCGGTGCACGAACGTCGACTGCTCGTAGCGCGATTCGTAGCGGCGCCAGCCTTCCTCGAACCGACCGACGCCGAGCAGCAGCGTCGCCAGCCCGAAGCGCGCGTCGTCATAATCGGCACGCAGTTCGAGCGCGCGACGGTATGCGCGTTCGGCTTCGTCGAGTTGGCCCGCATGCGCCAAGGTCGTGCCGAGGTTGTAGTGCACCTCGGCCATCTGCGGCGCGAGTGCCAGCGCGTCGGTAAACGCGACGGCCGCTTCGTCGTGGCGGCCCTGCGCACGCAGGACGCAGCCGAGATTATTGTGCGCCTGCGGCAGGTCGGGCCGGCAGCGGATCGCGTCGCGATAGGCCGCTTCCGCTTCGGGCAGGCGATCGAGGTTCTGCAGCGCGACGCCGAGGTTGTAATGCGCTTCCGGATGATCGGGACACAATGCGATGGTCTGCCGGCTGGCCGCCTCCGCTTCCGGCAACCGCCGCATGTCGACGAGGATCGCGCCGAGATTCGCGTGCGCGAGTACGTGGTCGGCGCGAACCGCGATCGCGAGCCGGTACGCGAGTTCCGCCTCCGCCGGCCGGGCAAGGACGCGAAGCAGGTTGCCGAAATCGGTCAGCACGTCGGGCGACCGCGGCTCGATCGACAGGGCCTGCCCGAACGCCTGCTCGGCTTCGTCGAGCCGGCCGAGCGCTTCGAGCACCTTGCCGAGCCGGTGATGGTGCGACGCGCGCAACGGCGCGACGCAGGCAAGCTGCCGGCGCAGGATCACTTCGGCGTCGGGCAAGCGGCCCTGCGACATCAGCAGCGCGTGAAGGCCGTCGTAGGGGGGCTCGAACGCCGGCATCGCATCGATCGCGCGCCGCCACGAGGCTTCTGCGTCCGCCAGATGGTTCAGGCCGAGCGCGCAGACGGCCGCGACGTGCAGCGCCGCGACGTCCACCGCTGGCGCGTCGAGCTGCGGCGCGACAAGCGACAGTGCGTCGGCAAACTGTCCGTTCTGGCACAAGGTCGCGGCGTGTCGAACGCACGCGGAAACGTCGGAAGCTGGCGTCGTCATGGAGGGCTGGGCAAAGCGGCGGACAGTCATCGCGTCCGGCCGCCACGGCGGCAGCCCGGCATGCGCGACGCGTGTCGCGCCCGGGCGACCGTTTCGGCACGGAGAGCGTCGATTGACAGGTTACCGAAGCATGCACGCACGCGATGCGACGATCTGAGCCCATTCCATGCGGTTGTTCGGGCGATGGCCCCGTCACCCCGTGCGTGGCGGGGCCTCGCTGAACGACACCGGCCGTCCGCTCAGCTCGACGAACACCCGCCGCAACTGCTCGAACTGCACGAGCTGGAACTGCACGAACTCGACGAACTGCAGCTCGACGACGCGCCGCCGCCGTCGGACGAGTCGAACGAAGTGCCACCGCCCGCTTTCGCCGCGGCGACCGACGGCATCCGCGACGCGGCCAGCACCGGGCCTGCATACGCCGACCATACGGTACCGGCCAGCGCGCCTGCGCCAAACAGCGCTGCGGTCCACAGCAACGGATCCGGATCGTCACCTTGGGCGTCGCGTGTCCCGGACGCTCCCTGCGCGCTGCGTACGTGCCGCGCGTCGCGCGCAGCCCGCGGATCGTGCGCGTTCCTGCGCTCGAGCAACGCGGCGCGCCCGGCCGCCGTTGGGCCGCCGCGCCGGAAGCCGGTCAGCCTTCCAGCGACGATCCGGTACGCGATCGCGAACACCGCCATGCAGATGCACAGCAGCAGCACGGGCCGCCCGCGGCTCAAACCGACCGCAAGCTTCGCGGCGCCCGTGCCGAACACGAGCAGCGCGATCGCGCGCGCGGCCGTCCGGGACGCGCGCAACTCGCCGGGCGCCCAGAACCAGCCCTGCGCACGCATCCCGTCGACGACCTCCTGCGCATACCTCGCGAGCCGCTCGCGAAACACGCCGTAGCGCACGGTGCCGGACGGTTGCTCGTTGAGCCACGCGCAGTAGTCGTCGTACCGACCCGCGCGTTCCAGATCCGCGATCTTCACGTAGCTGCCTTGCAGGTGAACGCTCCACAGATCGACCGCGCCCGCATGCGCGAGCGACATCGTCACGACCTGCGCGACCCGTGCTTCGCCGCCGGTGAGATAGGCGACTTCGTCGGCGCTCAGCCCGGACGAAGCCTTGCGCGTGCGCCGGCCCCAGCGCCGGATGCGAAATTCGATGGCATGCAACGCGACGATCAACAACAACGCGACAACGCAGGCCGGAACGTAAAACGCGAGAAACTGCGGCCCGGTGTAGTCGAGCACGTCGAGATCCTGCGCCGATGCGCAGGTCGCGGCGACACTGGCGGCGGCCGCCGGCCACACGAGTTTCGGCAGACGGTCGCGCCACGCACGGCGCGGCGCCACGGCGACCATGCGCTCGGGCTGCTGCGTCTCGACCTCCGCCTCGCCCTCGACTGCCCGGTCGACGGGACGCGGCCAGATCGATGCCGGCGGCTCGCAGCCGAACAGCCGGCGATAGCTGTCGAGCGTGTCGCGATAGCGCTGCGCGTACACGGCGGCCTCGTCCGGCGCGCCGGTGCCGGGCATGTGGTGCAGCCGCGCGCGCAGCACGCCGGCGCAGAACACGTCCCAGTATTCGAGCGTGTATTGCAGATGGAAATGCCACGCGGCATCGACCGCGACCGACGGCGTGACCGGATGCCCGGCCACCTGCGCGAGAAACGCGAAGCGCTTGTATTCGTCGATCACGGCCAGCGCGTGGTCGTGCGACCAGCCTTCGGCGTCGGCGAGGCGCCGGCTGTACGGCAGCGGCGCGTCGGGATCGTCGGGGGAATACGCGTGCAGACGCGCGAGCAGCGCCTGCTGCGCATCGGTCAGCGGGCAGGCAGCGACTGCGGTCGAGGTAGACGGAATGGCAGCCATCGGGAGTCGGCGCGATGCGCGGACGGCCGCCGCGATCGACGCTTGGAGTGGTCGTTGTGGGCGATTCTCGCACACCGGCAAATGCGTCGGCACGCCCACGCAAAATCGCCGTGCGGCAATCGCGAGCGCATCCGGGATCGAACCAGCAACCCCTGCCTTCGGAGTTTTATCTGCGCGTGCCGAACCCTTGCCCCGCAAGGATCCGCCGGCATCTCCCGCGGCAAAACCAAGGTTGCACAAGATCACCCAAGCCCGCCCCGGTTCACCCAGGCTGCAATCTGGCTGCACGGCACGCACGGCCCCCACCCGTGACCCTCGGCACCCGTCCATGAAGCGTAAGGCGCGCCGCACGCCACGACACGCGCCGCGCTGCGTGTCCGCCCGGACCACGCACGCATCTCGTTGAACCCCGCCCCGCGAAGCTCGACCATGAGAGCCATCTTCACTGCCTCACGGCCCGAGACCTCGCCATGGCAAGCAGCACGACTTCGATACGCGTTCGCGGCACGCCGGCCGGCGCCGCCGCCGACCACCGGCCCCTTCGACATCGGCAGGCCCGGCCATGATCGCGCGCACCTTGCAGGGCGACACGGTGGACACGCTGTGCTGGCGCCACTACGGCCGGACCGACGGCACCGTCGAGACCGTGCTCGAAGCCAACACCGGACTCGCCAGCCTCGGCGTCGTGTTGCCCGCCGGCACGCCCGTCTACCTGCCGCCGTTCGATACCGTGACGAGCGCACGCCCGTTGCTGCAACTGTTTGACTGACCCTGGAATCGCCGTCATGGCCGAACCGAACCTCACTACCGCCGCGATGCTGTCCACCGCGATCGGCGTCGCCGGGCTCGCGCCCGGCATCGATGGCAACGCGCTGATCGGCGCATTCACCGGCGCGGCGCTCGTGGTCGTCACGTCGAAGGAGATCGGCGTGGCGCGGCGTGCGGCCTATCTGCTGATCTCGCTCGTGATGGGCTATCTCGCCGCGCCGGAAATCGTCGGCGCGACGCCGATCCACTCGACCGGCGTCGCCGCGTTCTTCGCGGCCGCGCTCGTGATCGCCGTCACGCTGCAGCTGATCGAGCGGATCAAGACGCTCGATCTCCTGGCGCTGTTCCGCAAAGGAGGGTGACGTGGCGTTCCCGTTCGCGCTGATCGCGCTCGCCGCCCACCTCGCCGTGCTCGTGCGCGTGCTCACCTATCGACGCAACGGCGCACGGCACCGGCGCCACGCATCATGGTTCGCGTGGATGCTCGTCGCCGTCACCGGCGGTGCGTCGATCGAGTGGCTGCTGCATACCGGCGCCGTCGGCTTCTTCGACGCGGCCACCGCGGTCTTCCTGGCGATGTTCGTCTGCGGCACGCGCGGCAACGTCGCGCGCCTCCTGAGGAGCGAATGACGATGAAAACCCGCCGCCTCGGCGATCACGGCGACGACGTGGGCCTGCTGCAACGCAGACTGATCCGCGCCGGCTATGCGGTGCAGATCACGCACCTCTATGACGCGGCGACCGAAGCCGCCGTCATCGCGCTGCAACGCAAGACCGGCCTCGTCGACGACGGTATCGCCGGCCCGAAGACCTATGCCGCGCTGGCCACCGGCCTGCGCGATCCGAAACACCTGGGGCTCGCCGATCTCGAGCGCGCCGCGCGCACGCTCGACGTGCCGCTCGCGTGCATTCGCGCGGTCAACGAAGTCGAGTCGCGCGGCGCCGGCTTCCTGCCCGACGGCCGGCCCGTCATCCTGTTCGAACGCCACGTATTCTGGAAGCGGCTCCAGGCGCGCGGGATCGATCCCGCGCCATTCGCGGCGCGGCAGCCGGACATCGTGTCGCGCACGCGCGGCGGCTATCGCGGCAGCGCCGCGGAATACGTGCGTCTCGCCACGGCCGAGTCGATCGATGCCGGCGCCGCGTGGGAATCCGCGAGCTGGGGCGCGTTCCAGGTGATGGGCTATCACTGGGAACGCCTCGGCTACGCGGGCATCGACGCATTCGTCGCGTGCATGGAAGACGGCGAAGCGCAGCACCTCGACGCGTTCGTGCGCTATATCGCGGCGGACGACACACTGCGCCGCGCACTCCGCGCACGCCAGTGGGCCGCATTCGCCCGCGCGTACAACGGGCCCGACTATGCGGCGAACCTGTACGACGTGAAGCTCGCACGCGCTTTCGACCGCTATGCGTCGCAAGCGGCTGCGGCGACACAGGCCGCATCCGGATCGCCCGACGCTACCGTCGCGTCCCGCGCATGAACGGACTCGCCGCGAAAATCATCGCGTGGATCGTCGCGCTCGCCACGTGCGCCGCCGTCGCGCTGTACGTGCATGGGCTGCGCGCCGAGCGCGCGACCGCGCAACGGCAACGCGTCGAGGCGCAACAGGCGCTCGCCGCGCGCGACGGCGTCATCGTGCGCCTGCGGCAGGACGCCGCCGAACGCGCGCAACAGCAGGCGCGGCTCGACCACGCGCAAACCGCCATCGCGTCGAAGCTCGACGCCATTCGATTTGAAAACCGGAGATTGACCGATGAAAACGCCGCGCTTCGCGCCTGGGCTGATACTCGCCTGCCTGACGACGTTGTCCGCCTGCAAGCCAGTCCCGCTCTCACCGGCGCCGGCGATTATGTCGAACACGTGCCAGACGGTGAAACCGTGCACGCTGCCGAGGCTCGCGCCGCGGACCAACGGTGAGCTCGACGGTGCGCTCACGCTCGTCAAGGCCGCGTGGGCGACGTGCGCGGCGACCGTCGACATGATCGCAGCGTGCCAGGCCGGCGCGGCCGCCCCCGACCACGGAGCCCATTCGCATGATTAAGCCGGACAGCCTGCGGCGCGCGCTTGCCGCCGCCATCCCGTCGATCGACGACGAACCCGGCGCGTTGACCGTGCTCGTCGAGCAAGGCTCGATCGCGACGACCGGCACGCTGACGCCATCGTTCGAATACCGGTACACGGCCCACGTCCTCGCGACCCACTTCTCCGGCGACACCGATCCGGTGTTCGTCGCCCTGATCGAATGGGTGCGCGCGAACCAGCCAGACCTCGTGACGAACCCCGCCGCACGCGCGAGCGGCATCACCTTCGAGGTCGGCATCCGCGACCAGGCCGCGGTCGACCTGTCGATCCGGCTGGCGCTGACGGAAAGCGTCGTCGTGACGACCGGCCCCGACGGCCGGCCGGTGATCACGCACGTCGACGACACACGGGTCGACCCGGCCGATACGCTGACCTGGGTCGCGCTGCCGCAGATCCGCTGAGCCGGGCGGGCATCGGCCCGCCTTCGCTCACGCCGCGGCATCGCGCCCGGCAACGGCTGCTCGTCGCAGCCACCCCTCTCGCCTCGGCCCGCCACCGCGAAGCCCCCCGCCGATCGCCCTCGCCGGGCATCCGGTCCCGTCTTCCCGTCGACTCGGCCATCGCCGACGACAGGCATCCTGACGACAGCCTCGCTGCATAACCTGCATCGACGGCCCGCACGACGTCTCTGCGGCACGCCCGTCCAGCCATTCACGCGGCATCCGTTCGCCCGTCGCCGCGGCGCAATTCACCGAGCGCCCGTCCCATCGCCCCGTCCCGACATCGATCGGCATCCACGCATTCAGACCGCGTGACGACGTCGCGCAGACGCACGACTCCATCCTCATGCGAACCGGTGCTGCGATTGTCGACGCACGACTCGATGCCGGCATCCGGCGCGCACTGTCCCCGCCGCGACGACACAGGCGATCGCTCGCGCCGCGCGCCCCCCGCCGGCACCATGGCTGCATGGACGCAAATGAAATTCAACGGCAGGCACGCAACGCAGTGCGCAAGGGCACGATCCTCGCGGTCGACCATGCGGCTGCGTTGTGCCGCGTCTCGGTCGGCGACGCCGATTCCGATGGCAGCGGACTGCAGACCAACTGGATTCCGTGGGTGGCCGGCACCGCCGGCGCGACCCGCGACTGGCTGCCGCCGACGCCCGGCGAACAGGTCGTGCTGCTCTGCCCGATGGGCGACCCGGCGCAGGGTGTCGCGCTGCGCGGCGTCTATTCGAACGCCGCGCCGGCACCGGCCTCGAGCCCGGATACCCATGCACGGGTCTATCCGGACGGCGCCCGCATCACGTACGACCATGCCGCGCATGCGCTCACGGTCGAGCTGCCGGCCGGCGCGACCGTGCGCGTCGTCGCGCCCGGGTCGGTCGTCGTGCAGACCCGGAACGCCACCGTGCAGGCCGAGCGCATCACGCTCGATGCACCGCAGACCACCTGCACCGGCGCGATGACCGTCAAGGGGCCGTTCGCGTTCGAAGCCGGCATGACCGGCACGGGCGGGGCCGGCGGCGGCGCCACGATGCAGATCGACGGCGCGGCCACCTTTACCCGCGAAGTGACCTCCCGGGGCATCAGCCTCCCGCATCACACGCATCGCGAACAAGGCGATGGACAACTCGTGAGCGAACCGCAATGAAAGGCATGAACGCGAACACCGGCCGCTCGATTTCGGGCCTGGACCATTTCTACCAGTCGATCGGCAAAATCGTGACGACGCCGCTCGCGTCGTGCGTGAAGCGCCGTACCTTCGGCTCCGAGCTGCCCGACCTGATCGACGCGCCGGGCAACGGCACGGTGCGCACGCGGCTGTATGCCGCCGTCGCCACGGCGCTGATGCGCTGGGAACCGCGCCTGACGCTGACCCGCGTCGTGCTCGCCGCGGACGACGCGGACGCGGCCGCCGGCTCGCTCTATCTCGACATCGAAGGCTGGACCGGCGAGAACGGCACGGCCGTGTCGACCCGCGTGCCGGTTGCGAACGGGAGCCCGGCATGAGCGTGACGCCGATCGACCTCTCCCAGCTGCCGTCGCCCGACATCGTCGAAACGCTCGACTACGAGACGCTGCTGGCCGCACGCAAGGCACGGCTCGTGTCGCTCTACCCGGCCGCCGAACAAGCCGAGATCGCCGCGACGCTCGCGCTCGAGTCGGAGCCGCTCGTGAAGCTGCTGCAGGAAAACGCGTACCGCGAGATCGTGCTGCGCCAGCGTGTGAACGACGCCGCGCGTGCGGTGATGCTCGCGTACGCGGTCGGCACCGACCTCGATCACCTCGCGGCGCTGTTCGGCATCCGCCGCCTGACGATCTCGCCTGCCGATCCGGCGCACGACCTCGCGGCCGTGATGGAAAGCGATGCCGACCTGCGCGCCCGCACCCAGCTCGCCCCGCAGAGTTTCTCGGTCGCCGGCCCCGAGGGTGCGTACGTCTCGCATGCACGCAATGCCGATGGCCGCGTGCTCGACGCGTCGGCGGTCAGCCCGGCCCCGTGCGAGGTGCTCGTCACGGTACTCGCCCGCGATGGCGACGGCACGGCGGCGCCGGCGTTGATCGATGCGGTGGCCGCCGCGCTGCAGGCCGACGACGTACGGCCGCTCACCGACAAGGTCACCGTACGCGGCGCGGAGATCCTGCGCTACCAGGTGCGCGCGCGGCTGGTGTTCTTCGCCGGCCCGGATCGCGCGGTGGCGCTCGCGCAGGCCAACCGGGCGATGAAGCAGTACACCGATTCCATGCACCGCCTCGGGATGGAAGTCACGCTCGACGGCATCTACGCGGCCGCCCGCGCGGCCGGCGTGCAGAAGGTGATCCTCGAAAGCCCGCTTGCCGGCCTGCCGGCGACGAAGCAGCAGGCGCCGTATTGCACCGGGATCGAGCTGATCGACGGCGGGGTGTACAGCAATGAATGACATCCTGCCGCCGAACGCGACGCGGCTCGAGCGCAGGCTCGCCGCGACGAACGCCCGTATCGACGACGTGCCGACGCCGCTCGCGACGCTGACGAACCCGGACACCATCCGGTCCGATCTGCTGCCGTGGCTCGCCTGGCACCTCGGGGTCGATGCGTGGAAGGACTACTGGCCGGAATACGTGAAGCGCGCCCGCGTCGGGCAGGCGATTCCGATCGCCCGCCGCAAGGGCACCGCGGCGTCGGTGCGCGAGGTCGTCGCGGCGTTCGGCGGAAACATCGTCCTGCGTGAATGGTTCGAGCAACAGCCGCCGGGCGCGCCCGGCACGTTCGACCTCGTGATGACGGTCAGCGGCCAGGAGGGCGAACCGCCGACCGCCGAATACGTGGCCGACATCCTCGCGGAGATCGATCGCACCAAACCCGTCCGCGCGCACTACACGTTCACGCAGGGCTTCGAGATGCGGGGCCGACAACCGATCGGCGCCGCCGCGCGCGTGGCGGCCTATCGCCGCGTCAACTTCACCGACTACTGATCGCACATGGCAACCCAGATCATCATCACCGACGCCGGCCGCGCGGCGCTCGTCGCCGCCGGCAACGGCGGCACGAACGCCCACCAGGTCGTGGAAATCGGCCTGGCGAACGCCCCGTTCGTCGCCGACAAGGGGCTCACCAAGCTGCCGAACGAGCTGAAGCGGATCAAGTCCTTCGGCGGCGCCAACGTCGCGCCGGACACGATCCACACGACGCTGAAGGACGACTCGACAGACCAGTATTCGCTGTACGGATTCGGCCTCTATCTCGACAACGGCGTGCTGCTGGCCGCGTACGGCCAGGCGACGCCGATCATGGAGAAATCGCCGGCCGCGTTGCTGCTGCTGTCGTCCGACATGCAGTTCGCGACGATCGACGCGACGCAGCTCGTGTTCGGCGACGCGTCGTTCCTGAATCCGCCGGCGACCACCGAGCGGCAGGGTGTGGTCGAGCTGGCGACGCAGGGGGAAGTCGACGCGGGCAGCGATGACACGCGCGCCATCACGCCGAAGACGGCCGCGTCGCGATACGCGGCGTTGACCGGCGCGAAGTTCACGGGGCCGGTCGTCACCGAATTCGATGCGGGTCCGGACACCGCACACGTGTCGATTCGCCCTCCGTCGGGCAAGAACGGCCGCGAAGGTCGCGTGCGTCTGCACGGCACGTTCAGCGGCGGCAACCCGGATACGGGATCGCGCCTGGTCGCAACGATCCGCTCCGGTTTCGACAACGGCGCCTGGGGCCGTGAATACGTCGATCTGTGGCTGAATCGCACGGCCAACGACGTCCAGTCCGATTCGTACCAGGCGCGCGCGCTGCGCATCGGTTACGGCGGCCGCGTGCTGGTGGGCGACGTCAAGAACGACGACGGGAATTCGCGGTTGCAGGTCGACGGCAACGCTCGCACATACGGCACGAGCATCTCGGGAGGCCCAGGCAGCGTCAAGGCCTGGGTTGCTGCCGACGAGACCAATGGCTATTTCCGCACGGCGGGCAACGCCAGCATCGGTTCCGAAAATGTCGACGGCTCCTGCGACATCCTCGCGGGTGGCGCAGCGCGCGTTCGCGTGCTGCCGTCTGGTCGCATGTTGATCGGGACGTCCGTTGACGACGGCCGCAACACAATCCAGGCCGCAGGAAGCGCCACGTTCAAGGGCGCGGTGACCTCGCGCGAAATGGACGCTAGCGGTGCGCATTTCCGCATGATCTTCGGCGACTACGGCGCCCTCTTGCGCAACGACGGCACAAACGTCTACTTCCTGTCGACCAAGAAAGGGGATCTGGAAGGCCAGTGGAATGATTTCCGCCCGTTCGCATGGTCGCTTGCCGACGGGACGGTCCGGATCAACGGCAACGGGGCAACGACCTACATCGGCGGCGAACTTTCCGTCGGAATGAATAATGCCGAAGCACACATCAGGCTCGGTTCCGCTGACGGATATATCTACGGCAACACCGAATCGGTCGGCTGGTGGGGAGGTAATACTGGCTCATTCCAGTATTTCAGGGGTGACCGCACTTTCCGGGTAGACGGCAAATCGGTATGGCACGCCGGCAACCTCCCCAATCCGATCCAGTCGACCGGCTTCGCGATGTCGTCCGGTGCTCAGATTCTCGCATCGGAAGGCACGCCATCAGCGCCCGGGATTTCGTTCATCAACGACGGCAAACCGGACACGGGCCTGTACCACGTCAACGACGGCTCATTCGGCGTGACGTGCAATTCGGTCCCGCAGATTTCGTTCACGCCTGGCGGGACCCTCTTCCAGACACCTGTGCAAGGCCCGACGCCCGCAGCGGGCGATCGTTCGAAGGCGCTCGCAACGACCGAATGGGTGTTGGCGGCCCTCTCGACGGCGGCTGTCGGACAGATCGTATTCGAGCCGCGCACGCTGGCACGCGCCGGCTTCCTGAAAGCGAACGGCACCCTCGTCAATCGCGCGGACTATCCGGCTCTGTGGGCCTATGCGCAGGCTAGCGGCACGCTGGTCTCGGACGATGAATGGAGCAAGGCGCGCTGGGGCTGCTTCTCCACCGGTGACGGTTCGACGACGTTCCGCCTCCCGGAACTGCGCGGCGAGTTCATCCGGTGCTGGGACGACGGCCGCAGTATCGACAAAGACCGCGCGATCGGCTCAGGGCAAGACAGTGCGAACCGATGGCACGGCCACGGCGCGAGCGCGAGCGAGGTCGGGGACCACGCGCACTCGGCATGGACCGATGCGCAGGGCTGGCACGGTCACGGTGTCAGCGATCCCGGACATAGCCACGGCGTGAACGACCCAGGGCACTCGCACGGTACAGACGTACCCCACGGCGGTGGCGGGGGAAATCAACGAGCAGTAGTCGGCCCCTTCGGTGTTGACGGCTTCTACAACACATACGGCGCCGGTACCGGAATTTGGCTGAGCGCCTCCGGAACCGGAATTGGCATCAACGGCGACGGCAACCACGGCCACAACGTCGGCATCGGGGGCGCCGGCCGCCACAGCCATGCCATCACTGTCAACGGTGACGGCAGCAACGAAGCACGGCCGCGCAACGTCGCGCTGCTCGCCATGATCCGCGCCTACTAACCCTGGATAACGAAACATGCTGATCCACCACTACAGTCAATCGACCGGCGAATACCTGAGCAGCGGCCAGCCCGACGCCGACCCGCGCAACCCCGAACGCTGGCTCGTGCCGGCATGGGCGACGCTCGACGCGCCGCCGCCGCGCACGCCGACGACCTGGCCGTTCTACCGCGACGACGCGTGGACCCTGTTGCCGGACTTCCGCGGCCGCCTTTGCTATCGCACCGATACCGGCGAAGCGGTCGAAATCGCCACCGCCGGCAAGACGCCCGACGAACTTGGTCTCACGACCGAACCGCGGCCGTCGCCGCGCCACGCGTGGATCGATGGCGCATGGGCCGTCCCGGCCGAGTTGCTCGAGCGCGAGAAACGCGACGCCGCGATGGCCGAGTTCGAACAGCGCCTGGAAACCGCGCGCAAGGCGAACGCCGGCAAGGCCGATGCGTACGCCGCGGGCTTGCTCGACGACGAAGGCGTCTACTACTTCAAGGCCTGGTCGGCCTACCAGATGGCGCTCGTCAAGGTCATCCAGGCGGACACGTTCCCGGATGCGATCGCGTGGCCCGCCACGCCGGCGCCCTACGTGCCGCCGCCGCCGACACCCGTGCCGCCTGCGCCGTCCGAGCCGTCCGAGCCGTCCGAGCCAATCGAGCCAATCGAGCCGCCCGCTCCGACCGAGCCATCGTCGCCGCCGGCCGACCCGGCCACACCTGCAGTTCCGGTCGCGGATAGCGCGGCCTGATCCGCCCGGGAATCCTCCCGTTTCTCTCACTTGACCACATAGGAGTCGCACACCATGCCGCAGGATTATCACCACGGCGTACGCGTCATCGAAATCAACGAAGGCAGCCGTCCGATCCGCACGGTGTCGACGGCCGTCGTCGGCATCGTCTGCACGGCATCCGACGCCGACGCCACCGCCTTCCCGCTCGACACGCCGGTCCTTCTGACCAACGTCGTTGCCGCGCTCGGCAAGGCCGGCACCAAGGGCACGCTGCGCCGCACGCTGGACGCGATCGGCCGGCAAACCAAGCCCGTCACGATCGTCGTGCGCGTCGCCGAAGGCAAGGACGCCGGCGAAACGGCGACCAACGTGATCGGCAGCGTCACCGCCGACGGCAAGTACACCGGCATGAAGGCGCTGCTCGGCGCGCAGGCACGCTTCGGCGTGAAGCCGCGCATCCTCGCGACGCCGGGCCTCGACACGCAACCGGTCGCCGCCGCGCTCGCATCGATCGCGCAATCGCTGCGCGCGTTCGCGTACGTGTCGGCCAACGGCTGCAAGACGAAGGAAGAAGCCGTCGCCTATCGCAAGCAGTTCAGCCAGCGCGAGCTGATGGTGGTCTGGCCGGACTTCCTCGCGTGGGACGACACGACCAACACGACCGTCGTCGTGCCGGCCACCGCGTATGCCGCCGGCCTGCGCGCGAAGATCGACAACGACACGGGCTGGCACAAGACGCTGTCGAACGTCGGCGTGAACGGCGTCACCGGCATCAGCGCCGACGTGTCGTGGGACCTGCAGGATCCGGCGACGGACGCGGGCTTCCTGAACGAACAGGACGTGACCACGCTCGTGAACCGCAACGGTTTCCGCTTCTGGGGTTCGCGCACGTGCTCGGACGATCCGCTGTTCGCGTTCGAGAACTACACGCGCACCGCGCAGGTCATCGCCGATTCGATCGCCGAAGCGCAGATGGCCATCATCGACGGCCCGCTCAACCCGTCGCTGCCGCGCGACATCATCGAGACGATCAACGCCAAGTTCCGCGAGTGGATCTCGCAGGGCTACCTGATCGGCGGCTCGGCCTGGTACGACCCGGAGCCGAACACGACCGACGTGCTGAAGTCCGGCAAGGCGTATCTCGACTACGAATACACGCCGGTTCCGCCGCTCGAAAACCTGATGCTGCGCCAGCGCATCACCGACCGTTATCTCGCCGATTTCGCCGCGCGCGTGAGCGCGTAACGACCGGCCTCACCAGGAGTCAAACACGATGGGTATGCCTCGCAAACTCAAGGGATTCAACCTGTTCCAGAACGGCGAGAACTTCGTCGGCCAGGTCGTCGAAGTCACGCTGCCGAAGCTCACGCGCAAGATGGAGGACTACCAGGGCGGCGGCATGAGCGGCCCGATCAAGGTCGACTTCGGGCAGGAGGGGATCCAGCTCGAATGGACCTGCGGCGGCTTCATGCGCTCCGTGCTCGGCCAGTACGCGATCACGAAGCACGACGGCGTGCTGCTGCGCTTCGCCGGCGGCTATCAAGCCGAGGATTCGACCAACGTGGACGCGATCGAGATCGTCATCCGCGGCCGTCACAGCGAAATCGACCCGGGCACCGCGAAGTCGAAGGAAGACACCGCGTTCAAGGTCACGACGGTGGCCAGCTACTACAAGCTGTCCGTGAACGGCCAGGACGTGATCGAAATCGACTTCGTCAACATGATCGAGAAGGTCAACGGCAACGACCTGTTCGCGGCGCTGCGCAACGCGATCGGCCTGTAACCGGCCATCCGGCCGGTGACGCCGGCCGGGGCCGCCTTCCCCTTCCTTCCGACTGATCACACGCACAGGACCACCATGAATCCGATCCAATCCGACGCCGCCGCGCCCGACCTGCAGGCCGATGCGGCCGCCATCGCGACACCCGCGCAGGACGATCCGGCGACGCATACGCTCGACACGCCGCTCGTGCGCGGCACCCAGACGATCACGTCGATCACGCTGCGCAAGCCCAAGTCGGGCGAGTTGCGCGGCGTATCGCTGTCCGACCTCGTCAGCCTCGACGTGGTCGCGCTGTCGAAAGTGCTGCCGCGCATCAGCTCGCCGATGCTGACCGAAGCCGACGTCGCCAGCATCGATCCAGCCGACCTCGTACAACTGGGGGGCATCTTCGCCGGTTTTTTGATGCCGAAGGCCGTGAAATCCCGACTGGCCTCCCAGACCGCGTAGAAGACCCGATGGCGGACATCGCGACGGTGTTCGGCTGGACACCGCCCGTGATGGACGCCTTCAGCCTGGCCGAGCTGATGGACTGGCGCGAACGCGCGCGAGTGCGTGCCGGCGCCCAATGAGCGAAACGATCGACGATGGACAACACCCTGAAACTGCGCGTCATGGTCGACATGATCGACAACATGACGAAGCCCCTGCAAATGATGCTGACCGGCAACAAGGGGCTGGCCGACTCGCTGCGCGCGACCCGCCGCGAGCTGGATGACATGGCGAAGACGCAGAAGCGCATCGGCGAGTTTCGCGACTTGCGCAGCGGTGTGGCGAAAACCGCGACCGAACTCAAATCAGCGAAGCTGCGTGCCGGGGAGCTGCGCGTCGCGCTGCGTGCGTCCGGCCCGCCGTCACGCCAGATGGTCGAGGACCTCGCCAAGCTCGAACGCACGGCCACGGATTTGACGGCCGCGCAAAGCCGGCAGGTCGCGCGCATCCGCGAACTGCGCACGCAGCTCGTCGGCGCGGGCATCGACACGCGCCGCCTCGACCTGCACGAATTCGCGCTGGCCACGAACAGCGCGCGACGCCAGGCGAAGATGACGGCCGACGTGCGCGCGTTCGACGACGCGCGCCGCAAGCGCGCCGAGGCCCGGCGCGCGAAGATCGACGCACTGAGCGGCGTCGGCAAGCAATGGGCGGAGCGCGGCAAGACGATCGCGGGCGCCGGCAAGAGCATGTTCGGCATGCTGTCCGAGCCGCTCGACGTCGCGAAGCAGGCCGAAAGCGAAACGCTGCGCCTGCGGGCGCAAGGCGCGTCGGCCGACGCCGTGACATTCGCGCGCGCGCAGCAGGTCGGCGGCCAGTCGGTCGTCGACAACCTGGCGCTGATGCGCGAATCGCTGGCGGCACTCGGCGGCGACGAGCAACGCGCGCGCGTCGTGATGCCGATGCTCGCGAACATGAAATCGGCGAACGAGGCGCTGTTCGGCAAGGACGACGCGAAGGCGAACGTCGACAAGTTCATGGCCATGCTGAAGGTGATCGACCTGCGCGGCGGCACGAAGAACGAAGCCGCGTTCGGCGCCGAAGCGAACATCGTGCAGAAGATGCAGACGGCGACCGGCGGCAAGGTCAGCGGCGACGAGTGGAACAGTTTCGCCGAATCGGGGGGCAGCGCGGCCAGGAAGTTGCGCACGGATGCGTTCTACTACCAGATGCAGCCGCTCATCGAGAAGCTCGGCGGCAAGGCGGCCGGCGAAGGCCTCGCCGCGCTGTCCGGCAGCCTCTTCGGCGGCAAGGTGACGGCGCCCGCCGCACGGCAGTTGACGGCGCTCGGCCTGGTCGATCCGAAGCGGGTCCTGCATGCGAGGAACGGCGCGATCCGCGGGCTCGGGCCGGGGGCGCTGGCGAGCAGCGACATGCTGCAGGCCTCGCCGCTCGAATGGCTCGAAAAGGTGCTGCTGCCGAAGCTCGCCGCGAAGGGCATCACCCAGCCCGACGAGGTGAAGGCCGCGCTGGCGAAACTGTTCCCCGACAAGGCCGCGGGCACGCTGCTCACGACGATGTACGAGCAACGCGAGCAGATCCACGACACCGAGAGGCAGAGCGCCGCCGCCGATGGCGTCACCGGGATGCGCGCGAAGGCCGCGGATTCGACCGCGGGGCGCGAGCTCGCCGTGCTCGCGCAGTTGCGCGACCTGAAGCTCGAGATCGGCGAGAAGATCACGCCGGTCTACAACGCGGCGCTGGACGTCACGGCCAGGATGCTCGAGAAGATCGTCCGGTTCGTGCGCGAACACGGCACGGCCACCCGGATCCTCGTCACGACCTTCGCGGCGCTGGGCGGCGCACTCGCCGTCGCCGGCACACTGGCGAGCGTCTTCGGCGGCCTGCTCGGTTCGGTCAACGTGCTGCGCTTCGCGACGTCGATGGTCGGTGCGTTCAGGCTCGTCGGGCAGGCGCTGCTGATGCTCGGCCGGCTGGCGATGGCGAATCCGCTGCTGGCCGTGATCGGGCTGATCGCGATGGCGGCCGTCTACGTCTGGCAGAACTGGGACACGCTCGGGCCGAAGTTCATCGCGCTGTGGGAAACGATCAAGGGCGCGTTCGGCGCGGCCAGCGACTGGATCACCGCGAAATGGGACGCCACCGTCGAGTGGGTGAAGACCTCGCTCGGCGGCATCGGCGACTGGTTCGGCGACATCGGCACGCGTTTCCAGGAAATCGGCGCGAGCATCGTGTCCGGCCTGGTCGACGGGATCACGAATCGCCTCGGCGCGCTGAAGGATACGGCCGGCAACCTGGGCAGCTCGACGCTCGGCTGGCTCAAGGAAAAGCTCGGCATGCAGGCGTCGCCCACGCCCGACAACGGGCCAGGCGGCGCCACCACCGGCACCCCGACCCGCATGACGCGCACCGCCGCCGCGCTCACGTCGGCCGCCGCGCTGGTCGGCCCGCCCGCGTTCGCGGCGAGCCCGGCGATCGCCGCCGCCGCGCCGCTCGAACGCTACAACCTGTCGCTCGACTATCGCCCGCCGCTCACGGCGCCGGCCGCCGTGGCAAGCGCCGCGCCCGCGGCCGGCCCCGTCACCATCAACATCGCGCCGCCGCCCGGTGCCGATGCGGCCGAAATCGCCCGCATGGTGCGCGCCGAGCTCGAACGCGCGGAACGCGCGAAGGCGTCGCGCACCGCGTCGCGCCTGTCCGATTGATTCCGCTGGAGGAAACCCGCCCATGATGATGTCGCTCGATCAGTTCGTTTTCAGCCTGGCGACCACGCCGTACCAGGAGCTCCAGCGTCAGCGCAACTGGAAGCATCGCACCAGCTCGCGCATCGGCGTGCGCGACGCGAGCCAGTTCACCGGCGCCGGCGACGACACGATCACCCTCACCGGCATCGTCGCGCCCGAGAACGGCATCGGCGAGATCGCGTCGATCGAGGCGCTCGCCCGCATGGGCGATGCCGGCGACGCGTACGTGCTCGTCGACGGCAACGGCAACGTGTACGGCGCGTACGTCATCGACAGCCTCAACGAAACGGCCACGTATCACACGAAGGAAGGCATCGCGCGCAAGATCGCGTTCACGCTGACGCTGAAGCGCGTCGACGACGGCGTGCTCGCCGAAGTGCAGCAGGACGACGACAGCGGAGCGGCAGAGCAATGAGCACGCAGGAACGCACGCCGGCCGACGCACCGGCCCGCGCGGGCCGCGTGCAGCCGCAGGCCGACTACCGCATCACGCTCGACGGCCGCGACCTGTCGCGCCTGATCGCGCCCAACCTCATCAGCCTGTCGCTGTCGGAATCGCGTGCGGACGAGGCCGACATGCTCGACCTGGTGCTCGACGACGCGCAAGGCACCTTCGCGATTCCGAAGCGCGGCGCGAGCATCAAGCTGTCGATCGGCTGGGTCGGCGAGCCGCTGGTCGACAAGGGGACGTTCACGGTCGACGAAGTCGAGCACAGCGGCGCACCGGACGTCATCACGATCCGCGCCCGCTCCGCATCGATGACGAACGACATGCACGAGCGCCGGGAGAAAAGCTGGCACCGGCAGACGATCGGCGCGATCGTGCGCACCATCGCCGCGCGCTACGGGCTCACGGCCGCCGTCGACGCGACGCTCGCCGCGACGCGGATCGACCACGTCGACCAGACGCAAGAGTCCGACATGTCGTTCCTGACACGCCTCGCGAAGCGTTACGACGCAGTGATGACCGTGAAGGACAAGCACCTGCTGTTCACGCCGATCGGCAGCGGCAAGACGGTCAGCGGCAAGCCGCTCGACGTGCTCGCCATCACGCGCGCGAGCGGCGACCAGCATCGCTATCACGTCGCGCAGCGCGACAGCTACACGTCGGTGCGCGCGCACTATCACTCGAACGGCAGCGCGCGCCGGCTCCCGGTTGTCGTCGGCGACGCCAAAGGCAAGAACGTCAAGGTGCTGCCCGAGGACTACGCGACCGAGGCCGAGGCGCGCGCGGCCGCGCAAGCCGAATATGCGCGCACGCAGCGCGGCGAGTCGACGCTGAGCTACACGCTCGCGCTCGGTCGGCCCGAGCTGTTTCCCGAGATGCCTGTCACCGTGACCGGGTTCAAGCCCGACATCGACGACACGCCGTGGCTCGTGAAGAAAGCGACGCATACGATCGGCGACGGCGGCTTCACGACCGCGCTCGAGCTCGAGGTGCGCGACGCGCCGAAGAAGACGCGTCGCACCGGCCAGCGCTGACCGGCAGGCTGCGTCGGCGACCGATGCGCAACCACGCCGCGACGCGCGATCGCAGGGCGTCGATCGCGGTGGCGAAGGCAGGATGTCGTGGGAGGGGAGTGAGGCCACGCGCGAGGGGGCGCGGCCCGGATTCGTTGCAGGGGCCGGAGCGAATGCCGGCCTGCGGGAGATCAGTGTGAGGGGCGGTTCAGCTCGATTGCTGACGCCCGCCGAGCGTCATGCGCAGGTCGCGCGCGTCGCCACATTGCTGCAACGTGGCGCGCGCATCGCGCAGATTGGCCATCGCCTGCAGCGCGGCCTCGAGCACCTGCCCGACCGACAGCATTGCGTTGTCGATCGCTGCGTGCGCATCGGCCCGCTCGTCGTCGGTCAGGTCCGAACGATATCGCGGCGGGCCCATCGTCGCTCCACGCGCGTCCGCGCGATGGTCGGCGTGCGCCGACGCGCCGATCGTCCCGTTGTCGTGCTTCCTGTTGGTGTCCATTTTTCCGGTCTCCGCAAACTCAGTCATCAACCGGGGGGCCGCCTGACACGACGGGGCGCCTCGGAACGCCCCGCCGCCAGCTCACCGGCTTTCAGAATGCTAAACCAATACTGTATGGATATACAGTGTTTCATCCGATTTTATCCGATGCCCTTGTGCGATGCGCCGAGCGCACCCGGGCAACATCGGAAAACGGGAACTGCGCTGCCCCGCCGTCGCACACGCAACGGTTCGAACCGGGCAGAGGGACGGCCGCGCGGGGTGTGTCGCATGCATGCGCGCCGGGTGATGGGGCGGGGCGCCACCCCGCGGATGCGTTACTTCTTCGGCTGCTTCGCCGCGCGTTCGGCCTTCAACCGTTCGATCTCGGCCATCGCGCGATCGACGTTCTCCGCCGTGCGCTGATCGAGCGCCGCGCGACGTTTCTCCGGCACACGCTTCGCGCGCCGCGGCGTCGCGGTCTGCACCATCGCGCCGGTGCTGATGCAGCTCGCGAGGAAGGCATGCAGCGACGCCCTGCCGGTGTCGTTGAGCTGCCGGTACATCGCGAGCACCTCGGCTTCGTCCGCGTCGCGGGCGCCGGCCTCCGGCGCCGCTTCGCCCGCGGCGAACCGCTCGCCGGTCAGCACGTAGCCGATATCGACGCCGATCTCGCGAACGGCCAGCAGATAAGCCGCGTCGGGAGCGCGCTCGTCCGACTCGTACGCCGACTGCGAGCGTCTCGCGACGCCGCCCACGGTCGCAAACTCGTCCTGGCTGAGCCCGATCCGCAAGCGCTCGTCCCGCAAGCGACTCCCGATTTGTGTCATAAATTACCCATTAACAATTGACGCGCCGTTTTTTGCTCATTAGACTAGCCTCACCGTAACGCAAGACTATCTCCGCAAAGTATACCGACCATGACTACTCCCAAAGGCCCACGCCGTTCGCCGCGCGGCACGATGTCGGACAAGCCCGTTTACGTGGGGCTCACGCCTGTCGAGCGCGGCGAGCTCGAGCAGCTTGCCGCGCAACGCAACCGCTCGATCTCGAGCATGGCGCGCGAACTGATCCGCCTCGGCGCCAGCCACCTGCGCGCGATCGCCGCGCCGCGCTCGCGCAGCGCGCGCCCGTGAGCCGGAGCGTCTTCATGTCCGCCGCTTTCGAACGCATCCGACCGTCCGGGCCCGCAGCATCGATTGTGAGCCGTGCGCGCGCCCGCAACCATTCGCCGATCGGCCAGGGCTGCACGCTGGCCACCGGCGCGACCCGCGACTGGCCCGGCCATCCGCAGTCTTTCGTCCGGAGTGAGCCCTCATGCGAATCCTGAACCGCTGCCCGCACTGCCGCACCCGCGCCACCGCGCGCAGCAGCCGTGAAATGTCGCTGACCTTCCGCGAGATCACGTTCCAGTGCTCGAATCCCGAGTGCGGCCACACGTACGTCGTCAACATGGAATTCGCGCGCACGCTGTCGCCGTCCGCGATCCCGAACCTGTCGTTGCAGCTGCCGCTCTCGCCGCACGTGCGCGAACGCCTCGCCCCGCAGCTCGAGCTGCCCGTCTGACGCCCTAACCCGTCACCCTCTCCCGTTTCCCTCGCATCGTGCCCGAGCGGCGCGAGGGATCGTTTTTGCCATTGAAAGGATTCCTCATGATCTCGAACCGAGCGAGCCATGGCCCGGAGGTGCTCACATGAACCGCTACGCCGAACCCGCACCGCACGACGTCGCGCTGCGCGCCGCCATCGCGGCCGCCGCCGACACGCTGCGCGGCGACCCCGCATCCGGCAGCGCCGCACGCCAGCCCGCGCTCGGCCCCTTCGTGTCGGCGCTCGCCGATCGCCTTGCGCTCGGCTTCCCGCAATCCGCCGCCGCGCTGCACGCGCTCGTCGCGCCGCCGGCCTGCGCCGGCGGTCCCGCACGGCACGCCCAACCTGAACCACAGCAATAACGAAGATGGCTTCGATCGACGAACTGAAACGACACATCGACCTGCACGATCTTGCGAGCCGTCTCGGCCTGAAGCGCGGCCGTGGCGGCGACCGTGCGCTCTATCACTCGCCGCAGCACGCGGACCGCAGCCCGTCATTGTCGATCTATGCGAACCACCCGAAGTACGGCACCGGCTGGCGCGACCACAGCGCCGATGCCGGGGGATCCTGCATCGATCTCGTGATCCATGCGCGCGGCGGCACCGTCGCCGACGCCGTCCGCTATCTCCACGACGCATACGGTCTCCCGTCCGAGCGGCCGGCGCCGCTCGAGCGCCGCGAGAAGTCGACCGTCGAATACATCGCCGATCGCTGCGTGGCCGAGCGCGAGCGCGTGCGCGACTACCTCGGCGGCCGCGGTATCGCCGCCGCCGCGATCGACGCGGCGCTCGCCGCGCGCACGCTCGGCTTCAATACGTGGACGAGCCCGAAGGTCGCCGCCGGCGAAGTCGGCCACGGCGGCCCCGCGGCCGCATTCGTCGTGCGCGCGCCGGGCGATGCGCGCGTCGTCGCGGTCGACATGCGCTACGTCGATCCCGCGCTCAACGGCGGGGTCAAGACGCAGACCCAGGGCGACAAGGCCGGTTATGCGTGGACCGCCGACGCACGCCGGCTCGAGCGCGCGAAACGCGTGGTGATCGTCGAGAGCGCGATCAACGCGCTGTCGATCGACACCTGCGCGCTGCCCGGCACGGCCGCGCTCGCGCTGCGCGGCCTCGCGAACGTCGAGCGCATCGACTTCGCGTTCCTGCGCGGCAAGCAGGTCACGATCTGCCTGGACAACGACGAACCGTTCGCCGACGGCCATCCGCGCGCCGGTCAGCGGCCAGGCCCGGAGGCCGCGTGGGCGCTCTACGAACGGCTGACGGCGCTCGACATCAGCGCCGTGCTGGTCGACCAGTCGGACTGGTTCGCGGATCTGGCGGACGGCGACACCGCGCGCAAGCCGATCAACGACGTGAACGACTACCTGCAGCTGCGCGGCCCGGCCGATCTGGCGCGTGCGCTCGACCAGCTCGAGCCGTGGCTGGTCGCCGGCCTGCCGGGCGACGCATCGCGGCGCGGCCGGCCGCGCCTGTTCCTGCCGCCGCACGACTTCGCGCAGTACTGGCGGTTTCGCGTGCGGCCGGATTTCACCAGCTACATCACCCGGATGGACCGCAACGAGGAATCGGGCGTCGACACGCCGGTGATGACCGACCTGTGCGGCTTTCGCATCGCCGGCATCAGCCGCGTGGCCGTCGCGAGCGCGACCTCGACGATGACGGGCGACGCCGACCAGGCGCCCACCGTCTACTTCGCGGTATCGGTGCAGGCGCCGCGGCACGGCGCACAACTGATCCGCCGCGTGATGCTCGACGATCAGCTGCACAACGTCGATCAGTGGGGCAAGTTCGGTCCGATCTGGGCGCCCGCGCCGTTCAAGCGGATGGTCAACATCCTCGAGCGCGGCGCCGACCTGGGCGCGCGCCGCGCGGCGAACTTCGTCGGGCTCGCCTGGCGCGACGGCCGGCTGATCGTCAACGAAGGCCCCGACTGCTATTTCACCGAAGCGGACAAGCAGTGTCCGTATCACAACCTGACGTTCCCGGGCGGCCCGGTGAGCGACGCGCGCCGCGTGATCGCGGCCTACCAGACGACGTTCCGGCAGAACGCCGCGACGATCCCGCTCGTCTGGGCGCTCGGCGGCCACCTGAAGGCGCTGCTCGGCTTCTGGCCGCACCTGACGATCCAGGCGAACAAGGGCGCGGGCAAGTCGACGCTGATCAAGCGGCTCGAGCGCTCGCTCGCGTTCACGATGTTCTCCGGGCAGTCGCTGCAGACCGAATTCCGGCTGCTGACCAGCATCAGTCACACGAGCCATCCGGTCGGCTGGGAAGAACTGTCGGCACGCCGGCAGGACGTGATCGACAAGGCGGTCGGGCTGCTGCAGGAGAACTATCAATACACGGTGACGCGGCGCGGCACCGACATGACCGAATACCTGCTGTGCGCGCCCGTGATGCTCGCCGGCGAGGACGTGCCGGTGCGCAGCCTGCTCGGCAAGCTGGTGCGCACGACGCTGACCGGCAAGCGCGGGCCGCTGCTGCCCGACGACCTGCCGCGCTTCCCGGTCCGGCAATGGCTCGAATTCCTGACCGGGCTCGACCGGCGCACGGCGCTGGATCAGTACGCGACGCTGCGCGACCAGGCGCTCGCCGGCTGCCGCGCAAGCGGCGAGGACGACGGCGCGCGGCGCATGGCCGCCAATTACGCGGCGCTCGGGCTGGCGTGGCGCTACCTGTGCGAATTCGCCGGAATGGATCCGGGCGAAGGCGAGTTCCCGCGCGATCTGCTCGCCGAGATGAACGGCCACGTCGCCGAAACGAGCGCCGACCGCGAACCGTGGGTCTGGATCATGGAAACGGTGCTGTCGGAAATCGACGGCGGCAACTACAAGCATCCGTACACGTTCGACACCGTCGACGGCGAGTTCTGCCTGCTGCTGCGCACCGGGCACGTGATGGATCACCTCGCCCACACGAGCGCGCTGCGCGACAAGTGGAACGGCCTGCCCGTGAAGTCCGACCGCGTGTTCAAGGCCCAGTTGAAGCATGCCGGCGTCGTGGTCGGCGAGAAGGAGGTCGAGCGCCGCATCTACATGCGCCGCGTGCCGTACCTGACGCCGGTGTCGCTCGAGCGCCTGGCCACCTTCGGCCTGCACGTATCGGTGCGCGAGGACCTGGCGACCGACGCGCTGCACGGAGGCCGCGCATGAGCCGCGATCGGGCCAACCGGCTGGAGCGTTCCGGACGTCGCGGGGAGCGGGCGGGCGACACGCGGGAGTCGTGGATTTCGCCGGTCGAGATGCGCAAGTCCTTGATTGTTGAGGAAAGTGCCGCCGCGCGTTGCACGAGGATCGCCACGAGTCGGGCCGCTTTTGCCACGGGTCCGGCTTGCCCGCAGGCCGCCATGCGCCTCTCTTCTTCTCTCTTCAAAGCATTGAAAGAAAAGAAGAAAGCGTACCGGGAAGCCGCAGCAGCCGGCCGCCGTCGCGCACCACGAGTCAGGCGCGCGCCGCCATCGGTCGCGCGCGGTAGCGCGACTTCACGCCATGGGTTCCACGCGGCCGCCACGTCTGAATGATGGCAACCCATGGCAAACAAAACTCTTGAATATCAACGTGTTATGCGCCCTTCACACGCGATCCACCATGCCATCAGTTGCGCTGCGTGCCCGCCCGGCGCGCGGCCTGCCGACGACGCGCCCCCCGCGACCGTCGACCTGTCCGGCGCAGCGGCCCTGCTCGGCGCGCACCCCGAAACGGTGCGCCTGAAGGCCCGCGCCGGCATGCTGCCCGGCCGCAAGGTCGGCAAGCGCTGGATCTTTTCCATCATGGCCCTGCAGCGCTACCTCGCCGGGGACTGGCTCCCGCAAGCCGCGCAGGCCGATCAGCACGAGGAAACCCACCCATGTCGCTCTACAAACGAAAAACCAGCCCGAACTGGCAATACAAGCTGTACCCCCCTGGCGGCGGAACGCCGGTACAGGGAAGCACTGGCACCCGCGACAAAGCGCAGGCCCAGGAATTCCACGACCGGCTGAAGGTCGACCTGTGGAACCAGGCGCGGCTCGGCACCCAGCCGCGCCATTCGTGGAACGACGCGGTCGTCCGCTATGTCGGCGAACGAGCGGGTCTCGCGAGTCTGGAGACTTCGAAGATCCATCTGCGCTGGCTCGACCGGCACCTGTCCGGCGTCGCGCTCGCCGACATCGACCGGAGCCGCATCGATGCGATCGCGCTCGCCAAGCGTCGGGAACCGCGCACGGTGCGCACGCGGCACGGCGTCGTCGCGACCAACCGGCCCGTCAGCGACGCCACGGTGCGCCGCGTGATCGGCGTGCTGAAGGCCGTGTTGAACGCGGCCGTCGAATGGGAATGGCTGGCTCGCGCGCCGGTCACGAAGCGCGCGAAGGTCGTCTCGAAACGCATCCGCTGGCTGACGCCGGCCGAGGCGGAGCGGCTGCTCGCCGAGCTGCCCGCGCACCTCGCGGACATGGCGCGCTTCAGTCTCGAAACCGGCTTGCGGCGCGCCAACGTGACCGGGCTGCAGTGGTCGCAGGTCGACCTCGCGCGGCGCGTCGCGTGGATTCACCCCGACCAGGCCAAGGCCAGGAAGGCGATCACGGTGCCGCTGTCGGATACCGCGATCGCCGTGCTGCAGCGCCAGCGCGCGAACCCGCGGGCGCCGGCATGCGCGGACAGCGTGTTCGTCTATCGCGGCAAGCCGGTCTACCAGACGGCCACGGCCGCCTGGGCCAAGGCGCTGCGGCGCGCCGGCCTGCACGATTTCCGCTGGCACGACCTGCGCCACACCTGGGCGAGCTGGCACGTGCAACGCGGCACGCCGCTGCAGGTGCTGAAGGAGCTGGGCGGCTGGGAGACGATGGAAATGGTGCAGCGGTACGCGCATCTGTCGGCCGCGCATCTGGCGCAATGGGTCGCGCCGCTGACGGCCGAGCCCGCGCCGATTCCGGCTGCAATTTAGCTGCAACGGTACTGCACGACGATGGGAGGAAACCGCTGAGAGCCTGATCAGGCTTGGCGCGCCCGGCTGGGATCGAACCAGCAACCCCTGCCTTCGGAGGGCAGTACTCTATCCATTGAGCTACGGGCGCGTGTGACAGTGAAGCGACCCCATATACAGGCCGCCCACGATTGGCAAGACGGCAAGGATACCCGGTTTCCCATGACGCGTCCACCTTGCCTGCCGAATCGCCGCCGGGCCGTGCTGCGTGCGGGTAAACACGCGCCATCGCGCCGCTCGCCGTGATGTAAACGTTCCGTCTATAATCGTCCGTGCTTCATTGGACTGCCATTTTGCCGTTGCACCGCGCTCACAATTCCTATTCATGGAGACGAGGCAAGCATGAGCGAAGCACCCCACGAATCTCCCGTCAAAACCCCCGGGCAGTTGATTGCCGTCATCATCGCGTCGTTCGCGATTCCGATCATCCTGATCGTCCTGTTCGCCAATTATGCGAACCATGCGTTCCGTTCCGGCGCCGGCACGGACGCGCTATCCGACGAGCAGGTCGCCGCACGGATCGCCCCGATCGCGAAGGTCGACGTGAAGGACGCCAACGCGCCCCGCACGTACAAGACCGGCGAGGAAGTCTACAAGGCCGTCTGCGTGACCTGCCACGGCACCGGCGCCGCCGGCGCGCCGAAGTTCGGCAACAAGGACGACTGGGCGCCGCGCATCTCGCAAGGCTTCGACACGCTGCTGAAGACGGCCCTCGCGGGCAAGGGCGCGATGCCGGCGCGCGGCGGCACGAGCCCCGACGACGTCAGCGACTATGAAATCGCCCGCGCGATCGTCTACATGGCGAACAACGACGGCGCGAACTTCCCCGAACCGGCTGCGCCGGCCGCCAACGCGGCGCAGCCCGCGAGCGGCGCGCCCGCGTCGGGCGCCGATGCGTCGAACGCGCAGGCCGCGGCCGCCATGGCCGCGATCGCCGCGATCCCGAAGGCCGGCGAAAAGCCCGCGGCCGCCCCGGCCGGCGCCGATGCGGCAACGGCCGGCAAGGCGCTGTACGCGTCGACCTGCCAGGCCTGCCACGCGGCCGGCGTGCTCGGCGCGCCGAAGTTCGGCAGCAAGGAAGACTGGGCGCCGCGCCTGAAGGACTCGATGGATACGGTCTACAACTACGCGCTGCACGGCAAGGGCGCGATGCCGCCGAAGGGCGGGTCGAACGCGTCGGATGCCGACGTGAAGGCGGCCGTCGACTACATGGTCAACGCGGCGAAGTAACGACGTCGCCCGGCCATCCGTCAAAAACCCCCGCGACGCACGCGCATCGCGGGGGTTTCTTTTTTGGGTTGCCGGTTCGCCGCGCCATCGTGTGCGCGGCGCCGCGTCACTTCTGCAGCAATGCCTTCAGGCTCGCGAGCCGGTCCTTCGGCGACATCGGCGCCTCTTCCGGCGTCGGCGGCGGCGCTTCGTCGAGCCCCATCTCCGGGATGAAGCGCGACGGTTCGCACACGACCGTCTCGCGCGCCCGCTTGCGCTTCTTGCACCAGTTCAGGTGCAGGCTGCGCTGCGCACGGGTGATCGCGACGTACATCAGCCGGCGCTCCTCCTCGATCCGCTCGTTGTCGATCGGGCCGTCGTCCTCGCTGCCGCCGCGGTGCGGCATGATGCCTTCCTCGACGCCGACCAGGAACACGTGCGGATACTCGAGCCCCTTCGACGCATGGACGGTCGACAGCCGCACGGCGTCCGGGTCCTCGTCCTTGCCCTCGAGCATCGACATCAGCGCGACGGTCTGGATCAGGCCGAGCAGGTTCTTGCCCGTGTCGGCGAGCCCGTCCGCGTTGTGGAAACCGTCGGCCTCGCCGTCGACGGCCCCCGTCTCGGGCTTCGTGCCCTTGCGCTTCAGCCATTCGAGGAATTCGAGCACGTTCTGCCACTTCGACTGCGCCTGCCGCTCGTCGAACGCGTCGTACAGGTACGCCTCGTAGTGGATCGCCTCCATCATGTCGTCGAGCACGACGGTCGCGGGCTCCTTGTCCGCGCGCTCGGTCAGGCGCTGGATGAAGTCGCAGAACATCCGCAGCGGTTCGACCTGGCGCGCCGACAGCCGCGCCTCGATCCCGCCCATGTACACGGCCTCGAACAGCGACACCTTCGCCTGCCCCGCGAACGAGCCGAGCGCTTCCAGCGTCGTGTTGCCGATGCCGCGGCGCGGCGTGGTGACCGCGCGGATGAACGCGGGATCGTCGTCGGCGTTCGCGATCAGCCGCAGGTACGCGCACAGATCCTTGATCTCGGCCTTGTCGAAGAACGACTGGCCGCCCGACAGCACGTACGGAATCCGCTCGCGCCGCAGCACCTGCTCGAAGATGCGCGCCTGGAAGTTGCCGCGGTACAGGATCGCGTAGTCGCGGAACTGCGCGCGCCGCTCGAACTTGTGCGCGGACAGCCGGAACACGACCGACTCGGCCTCGTGTTCCTCGTCGTTGCACGCCGTGACGGTGATCGAATCGCCCATCCCGTGCTCGGACCACAGCTTCTTCTCGAACAGCTTCGGGTTGTTCGCGATCACGTTGTTCGCGGCGGTCAGGATCCGCACCGTCGACCGGTAGTTCTGCTCGAGCTTGATCACGTGCAGCTTCGGAAAATCCTTGCCGAGCTGCGCGAGGTTCTCGAGCGTCGCGCCGCGCCAGCCGTAGATCGCCTGGTCGTCGTCGCCGACCGCCGTGAATGCGGCGCGCGGGCCCGCGAGCTGCTTCAGCAGCTCGTACTGGCACGCGTTGGTGTCCTGGTATTCGTCGATCAGCAGGTAGCGCAGCTTGTTCTGCCAGCGGTCGCGCACCTGCTCGTTCTTCGCGAACAGCTCGGCCGGCAGGCGGATCAGGTCGTCGAAGTCGACCGCCTGGTACGCGTGCAGCGTCGCCACGTAGTTGCGGTAGACCAGCGCGGCCTGGTGTTCGTCCTCGTTCGCCGCGATCGCCATCGCCTCGTCGGGCATGATCAGGCCGTTCTTCCACAGCGAAATGATGCTCTGGATCTTGCGGATCAGCCCCTTGTCGGTCGTGCCGAGCTGCTCCTGGATCATCCCGAAGCAGTCGTCCGAATCCATGATCGAGAACTGCGGCTTCAGGCCGACGTGCTCGGCTTCCTGGCGCAGGATCTGCACACCCAGCGAGTGGAACGTGCAGACGGTGAGCTGGTTGACGGGCACCTTGCGGCCTTCCTTGCCCGGCGTGGTCAGCGTCTTGCCTTCCAGCAGCTTCGATACACGCTCGCGCATTTCGGCGGCCGCCTTGTTCGTGAACGTGACGGCGGCGATGTGGCGCGGCTCGAAACCTTTCGCTTCGATCAGGTGCGCGATCTTCTGCGTGATCACGCGAGTCTTGCCGCTGCCCGCGCCGGCGAGCACGAGACACGGACCGTCGAGGTAGCGCACCGCTTCGTTCTGAGCGGGATTGAGGCCTGCTGACATGATGGCGGATGGTGTTGCGGGTTGACGGCGGAACGCCGGGAGGATGCCGTGCGCGGCAGGCTGGCGAAGCAGGCGGACACGCAGGCAGGACGCGCATGTTAACACGTCGGCGGCGGGTATTTCGGGCGCGCCGCCGGACGGGGCGCGCAGGCTTGCCGGGCGGGCGCCCGCCGTCCGTTCGGCGTTGTCGTGGCCGTCCGTTCGGCCAATCGGGCCCGGTCCGCGCCGTGATCGGACACAATACGCACTCCGCTGGCGCCACCCGCGCCGGCCCGCTTCAATGCGTTTCAACCACCGCCGGATCGACCTCATGGGATACCCGTTCGCCACCGCCGCCCTCGGCCCGCTGCTGTTCGCGCAAGGGCGCTACGTGCGCCGCGTCACGCCGCGGCTGCCCGAAGCGGCCGGGCCGCGCGACGGCTCAGTCGGCGACGGCCCGCCGCTGCGCGTGCTGGTGGTCGGCGATTCGGCCGCCGCGGGGGTCGGCGTCGCGACGCAGCACGACGCGCTCGCCGGGCAACTGGCGAGCGCGCTGGCGGCCACGCACCGAGTGCGCTGGAAACTGCTCGCGCGCACCGGCCTGACCACGCGCGAGCTCGTCGACTGGCTCGCCGCCGAGCCGACCGAGCCGTTCGACGTGGCCGTGACGTCGCTCGGCGTCAACGACGTGACGGGCGGCGTGCCGCCCGCACGCTGGCTCGCGCAGCAGACCGAGCTGGTGCGGCTGCTCGCCGCGCGTTTCCGGGTCCGGCACGCGATCCTGTCGGCGGTGCCGCCGATGGAGCGCTTCCCGGCGCTGCCGCAGCCGCTCGCGTGGTATCTGGGGCAGCGCGCGAAACGGCTCAACACGGCGCTCGCCGACTGGGCGGGCGCGCAGCCGCACTGCACGTTCCTGCGGGTCGACTTGCCGCTCGAACGGCACCTGATGGCCGCCGACGGCTTCCACCCCGGCGCAGCCGCGTGCGCGGTGTGGGCCGCGCAGGTTGCGGTTGCGGTGCGGCAGCGGATGGACGGATGATGCGGCACATGCCGAGGCCGGCTGGCCGCCCCGGCTCACCGGGCGGTGCGCCGGGTGCCGGGTGCCGGGTGCCGGGCGCCAAGAGCCAAGAGCCGGGTGCCGCGAGTTCGACAGTCGCACCGCGCGCCCCCGCTCCTGCGCAAAATGCCGGCATTCCTTGCGCAAGCGTCGCATCGCTCCGTGCATTTCGCCCGACGCGTCTGTGCAAGCGGCAGCGCCATGCCAAAATAGCCGGTCGTCTTCGCGCCGCTCCGGCGCGCCATCCTTTAGTTTCCTTCGCAGCCAGGAATTGCCATGTCGTCATTGCTCAGGATTGGTTTGATGGGTTTCGGTTTCGCCGGCGCGACGTTCCACGCGCCCGTGATCGCCACGAGCGGCCGCACTGAAGTCGCCGCGATCGCGACGGGCCAGGGGGAGCGCGCGCAGGCCGCGTATCCGGGCGCGCGCATCGTCCCCGACCTCGACACGCTGCTCGGCCTCGACGATATCGAATGCGTGGTGATCGCCACGCCGAACGACACCCATTTCGCGCTCGCGCGCCAGGTGCTCGAAGCCGGCCGCCACGTAGTGGTCGACAAGCCCGTCACGCTCACCGCCGACGAGGCGCTCGCGCTCGCGCGGCTCGCGAACGCGCGCAGCCGGCTGTTCGCGCCGTTCCACAACCGCCGCTGGGACGGCGATTTCCTCACCGTGCGCCGCATCGTCGAATCGGGCGAGCTCGGCCGCCTCACGTACTTCGCGTCGCACTTCGACCGCTTCCGGCCGACGCCGCGCACGCGCTGGCGCGAGGAGCCGGCCCGCGGCGGCGGCCTGCTGCTCGACCTCGGCCCGCACCTGATCGACCAGGCGCTCGCGCTGTTCGGCACGCCGGAAACGGTGAGCGCCACCGTCAAGACGCGCCGCGACCACGGTACGGCGCCCGATTTCGTGCACCTGCTGCTCGGCTATCCGGACAAGGACGTCGCGCTGCATGCGAGCGCGCTGTCGGCGATCGAACCCGCGCGCTTCACGCTGCACGGCACGCGCGGCAGCTACCAGAAGTTCGGGCTCGACACGCAGGAAGACCAGCTCAAGGCCGGCCTCACCGCGGACGACGTCGAATTCGGCGGCGGCAACCCGCCCGGCCTGCTGCGCGTGCTCGACGGCGACGTCGAGGTCGAGCGGCCGGTGCCGACGCTCGACGGCCAGTACGCGGAGTTCTACCGCGCGCTCGCCGCGTCGATCCGCGACGGCGCGCCGTTCCCCGTCACCGCGCAGGACGCGGTCGACGTGATGACGATCATCGAGCTCGCCGCGCAGAGCGAACACGACGGCCGCCGGGTGCCGTTCGTGCGCCGCCCGGTCTGACGCCGCCGGCCGGGTCGGTGCCGACCCGGCCGCCCTCCCGCGCCACACGCCCGCGGCAGCGCTGCCTCTTCCTCCCTGCGCCGCCCCGCCCGCTCGGCGCCGAACATTCCGTTACAAATGGTGCGGGAACGAAAGTCAGCGGTCGTTCGGTCTGACGCGTTTCTCAAAAAGTCGATCCGACACCCATCCGTCAGGAGAATGTGATGCAACGGTTGATTCGCGCAGCGGCATGCTGCGTCCTGGTTTCCTCGCTCGCGGCGTGTATCGTGCAGCCGCAGCGGCCGGCCCGGCAGGCGCCCCCGCCGCGACCGAATCCGCAGGTCGTGGCGAACGACCGCATGCAGGAGGTCCAGGGACGGATCGACAACCTGCATCGCCGGATCGACGCGCGCGTGAACGGCGGCTACTACCCGCCGCCCTATGGCGCGCAGCTGCACCATCGCCTCGACGTGATCCGCCAGGAAGCGAACGACATGTCGGCCCAGCACAACGGCGGCCTGTCCGGCGACGAGCAGCGCGTGCTGAACCAGGAACTCGACACGGCCGCGCGCGCGATCGGCGAGTAACGCGCCGGCACCTGCCGGCGCGGATGAAGCGGCGGCGCCGGCCGCCGCTTGTCGCGAAGCGACATTCTTTTGCTCAAATTGACAATGCCCACCTGCTCGCGTACAGTCGCCCGCACGCGTCGGGAGAGCGTGTGACCGGGTTGTTCCGACACCGGTTGCGCCGCCGAAGGGGCACACCCGCAAACTCTCAGGCAAAAGGACCGACCGCGTCGGGAAACCGCATCCGCGCACCGCGCGAGCAATACGTTTCCCGCACTCTGGAGAGCGGCAGTAGCCCGCAGCGCATTGGCTGCGCGGGCAGGCTGCCCACCGAAGGGGCGCGCGTTCGCCGGGCTTGGCCCGCAGCGCAATCTCTCAGGTATCGAGGACAGAGGGGCATGTACCGGATCGCGTGAGGCCATCGGCCGCGGCGGTCGGCACATGGCCGTTCTGATCCGCGCGCAAGCGCCTTGCCTGAGGCCTCGATGACTGCACTGAATCACACCCCGCTCAACGCCGCGCACCGCGCGCTCAATGCCCGCATGGTCGACTTCGGCGGCTGGGACATGCCCGTCAACTACGGCTCGCAGATCGAAGAACACGCTGCCGTGCGCACCGACGCCGGCATGTTCGACGTGTCGCACATGTGCGTCGTCGATTTCACCGGCAGCCGCGTGCGCGCGTTCTTCGAGCATGCGATCGCGAACAACGTCGGCAAGCTCAAGACGCCCGGCAAGGCACTCTACTCGTGCCTGCTCAACCCGCAGGGCGGCGTCATCGACGATCTGATCGTCTACTACTTCACCGAAGAATTCTTCCGCGTGGTCGTCAACGCCGGCACCGCCGAGAAAGACATCGCGTGGTTCAACCAGCTGAACGAGCAAGGCGGCTACGGCCTGACGATCGCGCCGCGCCGCGATTTCGCGATTGTCGCCGTCCAGGGTCCGAACGCCCGCGAAAAGGTCTGGGCGACGGTGCCTTCCGCCCGCGCCGCCACCAGCGAGCTCAAGCCGTTCAATGCCGCGCAGGTCGCCGGCACGCCGTTCGGCGATCTCACCATCGCCCGCACCGGCTATACCGGCGAAGACGGCTTCGAAGTGATCGTCCCGGCCGCGCACGTCGAAGTGCTGTGGAATGCGCTGCAGCAACACGGCGTGCGTCCGTGCGGGCTCGGCGCGCGCGACACGCTGCGCCTCGAGGCCGGCATGAACCTGTACGGCCAGGACATGGACGACACCGTCTCTCCGCTCGACGCGGGCCTCGCATGGACCGTCGACCTCGCCGCGCCGCGCGACTTCGTCGGCCGCGCCGCACTCGAAGCCAACGGCACGCGCGCCGCGTTCGTCGGCCTGATCCTGCAGAAGGAAAACGGCAAGGCGGGCGGCGTGCTGCGCGCGCACCAGAAGGTCGTCACGCCGCACGGCGAAGGCGAGATCACGAGCGGCACGTTCTCGCCGTCGATGCAGGAATCGATCGCGTTCGCGCGGGTGCCGGCGGCCGTCCAGATCGGCGACACCGTCCAGGTGCAAATTCGAGACAAGAATCTTCCCGCGCGCGTGGTAAAACTGCCGTTCGTGCGCAACGGCAAGGTCCTCGCTGCGTAACGACCGAGAAGCGGCCGCGGGGCCGCCTCCCGGCAAGCCGGGAGATGGCGCCCGGCGCAACCCTATCCGGCGTGCCATGGCGGCGCGCCAGCAGAACGAACACACCCTTTTATCCAGGAGCATCCGATGAGCAACGTCCCGGCCGAGCTGAAATACACCGACGAACACGAGTGGATCCGCACCGAGGCGGACGGCACGCTGACGGTCGGCATCACCGATCACGCGCAGAGCACGCTCGGCGACATCGTCTTCCTCGAGCTGCCCGAAGTCGGCAAGTCGGTGAACGCGGGCGACGCCGTCGGCGTCGTCGAATCGGTGAAGGCGGCCTCCGACATCTACTCGCCGGTGTCCGGCGAGATCGTCGCCATCAACGAAGCAGCCACCGATGCGCCGGAAGAAGTGAACGGCGATGCGTACGGCGTGTGGCTCTTCAAGATCAAGCTCGCGGCCGGCGCGTCGACCGACAAGCTGATCGACGCCGACGCCTACAGCAAGCTGATCGACTAATTCCCCTACCCGAACCGCGCGGCGCCGGCCTCGGCGCGCGCGGGACCAGAGTCACGCCATGAAGCTCGAACACCCGGACCGCCTGATGAACCGCACGCCCCTCTCGCTCGCCGCGCTCGAAACGCACGACGCGTTCGCCGAACGCCACATCGGCCCCGACGCCGCCAGCCAGCAGGCCATGCTCGACACGCTCGGCTTCGCGTCGCGCGCCGCCCTGATCGACGCCGTGATCCCGGCCTCGATCCGCCGCGCCGAAACGCTGCCGCTCGGCCCGTTCGCGCAGCCGAAGAGCGAGGCCGAAGCCCTCGCCGCGCTGCGTGCGCTCGCGGACAAGAACCAGGTGTTCCGCTCCTATATCGGCCAGGGTTATCACGACACGCACACGCCGGCCGTGATCCTGCGCAACGTGCTCGAAAACCCGGCGTGGTACACGGCCTACACGCCGTACCAGCCCGAAATTTCCCAGGGTCGCCTCGAGGCGCTCCTGAACTTCCAGCAGATGGTGGCCGACCTCACCGGCCTCGCGATCTCGAACGCGTCGCTGCTGGATGAAGCGACGGCCGCGGCCGAAGCGATGACGCTGCTGCAGCGTACCGGCAAGCCGAAGTCGAACGTGTTCTACGTGGCCGACGACGTGCTGCCGCAAACGCTCGAAGTGATCCGCACGCGCGCGCTGCCGATCGGCATCGAAGTCAAGACGGGCCCGGCGGCCGACGCCGCGCAGGCGAACGCGTTCGGCGTGCTGCTGCAATACCCGGGCGTGAACGGCGACGTGCGCGACTACCGCGCGCTCACCGAAGCGATCCACGCGGCCGGCGGCCACGTGGTCGTCGCGGCCGACCTGCTCGCGCTCACCGTGCTGACGCCGCCCGGCGAATGGGGCGCGGACGTCGCGGTCGGCAACACGCAGCGCTTCGGCGTGCCGATGGGCTTCGGCGGCCCGCACGCCGCTTACATGGCCGTGCGCGACGAATTCAAGCGCCAGATGCCGGGCCGCCTCGTCGGCGTGACGGTCGACGCGCAGGGCAAGCCCGCGCTGCGCCTCGCGCTGCAGACGCGCGAACAGCACATCCGCCGCGAAAAGGCGACGTCGAACGTGTGTACCGCACAGGCGCTGCTCGCGATCATGGCCAGCATGTACGCGGTCTACCACGGCCCGCACGGCCTGAAGACGATTGCGCTGCGCGTGAACCGCATCGCGGCGCTGTTCGCCGCCGGCGTGAAACAGCTCGGCTTCGCGACCGTCAACGACACGTTCTTCGACACGCTGACGATCGACACCGGCGCGCGCACCGCGCAGGTCCACGAATTCGCGAAGGCGAAGCGCATCAACCTGCGCCGCGTGAGCGCCACGCAAGTCGGCGTATCGGTCGACGAAACGACGACGCGCGACGACCTCGCCGACCTGCTCGACGTGTTCGCGCAGGCCGCGGGCGGCACCGCGCCGGCCGTCGATGCGCTGGACGCGGGCCTCGCCGGCGTCGCCGCGCTGCCGGCCGGCCTCGAGCGCACGAGCGCGTACCTGACGCACCACGTGTTCAACCGCCACCATTCCGAAACCGAAATGCTGCGCTACCTGCGCAGCCTGTCGGACAAGGATCTCGCGCTCGACCGCTCGATGATCCCGCTCGGCTCGTGCACGATGAAGCTGAACGCGACGTCGGAAATGCTGCCCGTCACGTGGCCCGAGTTCGGCCGGATCCACCCGTTCGCCCCGGCCGAGCAGACCGTCGGCTACCGCGAGATGATCGACCAGCTCGAGCAGATGCTCGTCGCGGCCACCGGCTACGCGGCCGTGTCGCTGCAGCCGAACGCGGGCTCGCAGGGCGAGTACGCGGGTCTCTTGATCATCCACGCGTACCACGCATCGCGCGGCGAAGGCCATCGCGACGTGTGCCTGATCCCGGCATCCGCGCACGGCACGAACCCGGCGTCCGCGCACATGGCCGGCATGAAGGTCGTGGTCGTCGCCTGCGACGCGCAGGGCAACGTCGACATCGCCGACCTGAAGGCGAAGGCCGAGCAGCACTCGAAGGACCTCGCGGCGATCATGATCACGTACCCGTCGACGCACGGCGTGTTCGAGCAGAACGTCCGCGAGATCTGCGAGATCGTCCATGCGCACGGCGGCCAGGTGTACGTCGACGGCGCGAACATGAACGCGATGGTCGGCCTGACCGCGCCGGGCCAGTTCGGCGGCGACGTGTCGCACCTGAACCTGCACAAGACCTTCTGCATCCCGCACGGCGGCGGCGGCCCGGGCGTCGGCCCGGTCGCGGTCGGCGCGCACCTTGCGAAGTTCCTGCCGAACCAGCGCTCGACCGGCTACGCACGCACGGAAGACGGCATCGGCGCGGTGTCGGCCGCGCCGTACGGCTCGGCGTCGATCCTGCCGATCTCGTGGATGTACATCGCGATGATGGGCGCGAAGAACCTGACCGCCGCGACGGAAACCGCGATCCTCAACGCGAACTACATCGCGAAGCGCCTCGCGCCGCATTACCCGGTGCTGTATTCGGGCCCGGGCGGGCTCGTCGCGCACGAGTGCATTCTCGACCTGCGTCCGATCAAGGAAACGAGCGGCATCAGCGTCGACGACGTCGCGAAGCGCCTGATGGACTATGGCTTCCACGCGCCGACGATGAGCTTCCCGGTGCCGGGCACGCTGATGGTCGAGCCGACCGAATCGGAATCGCAGGAAGAGCTCGACCGCTTCATCGCCGCGATGATCGCGATCCGCGAGGAAATCCGCGCGGTCGAGGAAGGCCGCGCCGATCGCGAGGACAACCCGCTGCGTCACGCACCGCACACGGCGGCCGTCGTCACCGCGAACGAATGGCCGCACGCGTACTCGCGCGAGCAGGCCGCGTACCCGGTCGCATCGCTCGGCACGAACAAGTACTGGCCGCCGGTCGGCCGTGCGGACAACGCGTACGGCGACCGCAACCTGTTCTGCTCGTGCGTGCCGATGTCGGACTACGCATAACGCGCGCCAGGCCCGGAGCCGACCAATGGTGACCGCACCGCACGCAACCCGGGGTTGCGTGCGGTTTTTGCGTTCGCCGGGCCGACCGGTTCACGTTCATCCGCCAATCCGGCTAACATCACACGCGATCCAGCCAATGAAGGAGTTCCGCATGGTGCGTCCGATGTTTCCGGGCCATGGTGCAACCGAGCGGCGGCCGCGCATCCGCGCAGGCCGCTACGTGCCGATGCTCGTCGCGTCGCTGTCGCTGGCCGCCGCCGGCCTCGGCGCCGCCGGCAGTGCGCGCGCGGCGATGAATTTCTGCGCGGCGCCGGCGCTGCAGACGAGCGAGACGACGCAGGCCGAGCCGGGCGTGCAGGCGCTGATCCGCAGCGTCGACGCACGCATCGGCGAGCAGCCGAAAGCGATGGCGCGCGTGCACACCGAGGGCACGCTGCCGCACGAAGGCATCTACGACCAGAGCGCGGCCGCGCTCAAGGACATGGACCTGATGCGCGACGCGGCGCTCGCGTGGCGCGTGACGAACGCGCCGCGCTACCTGCAACTCGTCGACCGCTTCCTGTCCGCGTGGGTCTCGACCTACCAGCCGAGCTTCAACCCGATCGACGAGACGCGCTTCGAGAGCCTGATCATTGCGTACGACATGACCGCGAGCGCGTTGCCGGTGAAAACGCGCAACGCGACGGCCGCGTTCATCGCGAAGCTCGGCGCCGGCTATGTCGCGCAGGTCGACGCGCAGAAGCGCCCGCTCACCGGCACCTGGCGCAACAACTGGCAGAGCCACCGGATCAAGCTGATCGCGCTGTCCGCATTCACGCTCGGCGACCGCAAGATGATGAACGCCGCGCAGCGGCTGTTCGTCGAGCATCTCGCCGACAACATCGGCCCCGACGGCAAGACCTGGGATTTCGAGGAACGCGACGCGCTGCATTACGCGGTCTACGATCTGCAGCCGCTGGTAACGGCCGCGCTCGCCGCGCGCCGTTTCAACCGCAACTGGCTGCGCGAGCGCGGCGCGAATGGCGCGACGCTCGCGGCCGCGCTCGACTGGCTCGTGCCGTATGCGCTCGGCGAGAAGACGCACGAGGAATTCGTGAATTCACCGGTGCCGTTCGACGCGAAGCGCCGCGAGGCCGGCTTGCCGGGTTACACGGGGCAGTGGGACCCGAAAAACGCCACCGAACTCTTTCATCTGGCCGCGCGGCTCGACGGGCGCTATGCCCGCGTCGCGCAGCAGCTTTCCCCAACGCCGCCCGCATGGCTCGCCGCGTGCCTGCCATTGCAGGCGCGCTAGCATCATTCTTATCGCAAGGCAGGTATCGAAATGGCAGTCAGCGTGTTTGACCTCTTCAAGATCGGCATCGGTCCGTCCAGTTCGCACACGGTCGGACCGATGCGCGCGGCGCTGATGTTCGTCCAGGGCCTCGAGCGCGACGGGCTGCTCGACGCGACGGCCCACGTGAAGGTCGAGCTGTACGGCTCGCTCGGCGCCACCGGCAAGGGCCACGGCACCGACCGCGGCGTGATGCTCGGCCTGCTCGGCGACGCGCCCGACACGGTCGATCCCGACACGATCGACGCGCGACTCGAAGACGTCCGCAAGACGAAGCAACTCGCGCTGCTCGGCACGCATCCGGTGCCGTTCGTGCTGAAGGACAACATCGCATTCTACCGCCAGGCGCTGCCCGAACATCCGAACGGGATGAAGCTGCGCGCGAGCGACGCGAACGGCGCGGTGCTGGTCGAGCGCACTTATCTGTCGGTCGGCGGCGGCTTCGTCGTGACGGCGGGCGCACCGAACACCAAGGTGCTGAGCGCGGCCGAGCAGATGACGCACCCGTTCCGCACCGGCGCGGAGCTGCTCGCGCTGACCGCGTCGACCGGCAAGTCGATCGCGCAACTGATGTGGGAAAACGAGCGCGCGTGGCACACCGAGGAAGAAACGCGCGACGGGCTGCTGAAGATCTGGGCCGTGATGCAGTCGTGCGTGTCGCGCGGCTGCGGGATCGGCAACCCGGACGCCGACGGCAACCTGCCCGGCCCGTTCCAGGTCAAGCGCCGCGCGCCGCAGCTGTACCGCACGCTGACGGGCAGCCCTGAGCGCGCGCTGCAGGACCCGCTGTCGATGATCGACTGGATCAACCTGTACGCGATCGCGGTCAACGAGGAAAACGCGGCCGGCGGCCGCGTCGTCACCGCGCCGACCAACGGCGCGGCCGGCATCATCCCGGCGGTGCTGCACTACTACACGCGCTTCACGCCCGGCGCGAACGAACAGGGCGTGATCGATTTCCTGCTGACGGCCGCCGCGATCGGCATCCTGTACAAGCTCAACGCGTCGATCTCCGGCGCGGAAGTCGGTTGCCAGGGCGAAGTGGGCGTCGCGTGCTCGATGGCCGCCGGCGCACTCGCGGCCGTGCTCGGCGGCACGCCGCAGCAGGTCGAGAACGCGGCCGAGATCGGGATGGAGCACAACCTCGGCCTGACCTGCGACCCGGTGGGCGGGATGGTGCAGATCCCGTGCATCGAACGCAACGCGATGGCGTCGGTGAAGGCCGTCAACGCGGCGCGCATGGCGCTGCGCGGTGACGGCTCGCACTACGTGTCGCTCGACTCCGTGATCAAGACGATGCGCGAGACGGGCGCCGACATGAAGACCAAGTACAAGGAAACGTCGCGCGGCGGGCTGGCGGTGAATATCGTCGAGTGCTGATGCTGGATCAGGCGGTCATGCGAGACGAATGAACGCTTGCATGACCGCCGGGTCCCGGCGTGCACACATCAATCGTTCAACCAGTTCTCGAGTCGCAATCCCGGGTAACTCGCGAGATCCCGCTCGTTGTTGGTCACCAGAACGGCGAATATCGCGCATTACGGCCATTGCCGTCGCGCATGCAGTACGCGGAGAATCTCCACGATGCCATCGGCCGGCCGGATTCGGTACACGAGCACATAGTTCGGCGCGATCACCAGCTCGCGTGTGCCGGCCACCCGCCCTTGCCGATACAACTCGGCGTGGGCCGGTAGCGCCACCGCCCTTTCTTCCAGCCGTTCGTCGAGTTCGACCGCAGCCAGCGGGTCGTCCTCGGCGATGTAGTCCATGATCGCGGCGCGATCCTCCAGCGCCTTCGGGTTCCAGTGCAGCGCCAGGGTCAAGAAACATCCCCACGCCTGCCCGCGAGCCGATCACGCAGTGCCGCACGGCGCGACGCGAAGTCGGCGCTGACTTCGGCGTCCGGAATCGACGCACGCGGGTCGTCCAGCGCCTGCTGCACCTGCTCCCGAAACCAGCGATCGTGGGCCGCCGCCTCGTGTGCCGCCTTCAACGCCACCGCCCGATCGGGCCGCGTCGCCCGGCCGGCCGCATCCGGATCGAAGGCCGACGCATCCACATCGAACCGGCTGATACCGATGTCACGCAGAAAGCCGACCAGCGTTTCAAATCGGCGAAACACCCGCACGTCGCCGCGCTTGGCCGACAGGAAACGCTCGTGCGCGCCGCAGCGGGCCGAGAGCGCCCAGCCGTTGCCGCAACCGACCACGCGGGCCGCACGCACCGCGCCGGCTTCGACCAGCTCCGTCAGCGTCTTTTGATCGATCGTTTCGGTCGTCATGGCAGTTCTTGCCCCCATTTTTTACTCACCCGTTGAAATTTTACTATTGAATGGCCTCCCGATTTATTGTTATTTGGTCGACCCGCTTTCACGCTGGAAGCAGCGTCCGGCTCAGTGTCCGTAGCCCTGACTTTCCGCCGTCGCGCCCACGCGCACAAGCTGGCCGATCAGCCAGCCGAAGCCGGGACCCGCACCGGACCACCCGACGTTCCGACACTTTTCAGCGCTCGGCCATCCGGCGTAAGCTGTACGTCCCGCTACCCAGGGAGACGGCAGCCCATGTCGCATTCCAAGGATCTCGAGCCGCGCACCACCACCGGTGCGCGACTGCTCGTCGATGCGTTGCTCGCCAATCACGTCGAACGCGTGTTCTGCGTGCCTGGCGAAAGTTTCCTCGCCGTGCTCGATGCGCTCGCGGACGACACCGCCCGCATCCAGACGGTCGTCTGCCGCCACGAGGCGGCCGCCGCGAACATGGCCGAAGCGGTCGGCAAGCTGACCGGCCGCCCGGGCATCGCGTTCGTCACGCGCGGGCCCGGCGCGACCCATGCGTCGATCGGCGTGCACACCGCGTTCCAGGATTCGACGCCGATGATCCTGTTCGTCGGCCAGTGCGCACGCGAACACCTCGACCGCGAAGCCTTCCAGGAAATCGACTACCGCCGGATGTTCGGCCAGATGGCGAAATGGGTCGCGCAGATCGACGACCCGCGCCGCATCCCCGAATACCTGAGCCATGCGTTCCACGTCGCGACGTCCGGCCGGCCCGGCCCGGTCGTGCTCGCGTTGCCGGAGGACGTGCTGTCCGACGCGTGCGCGCCGCAGCCCGTCGTGCCGGCCGCGAAACGCATCGCGGCGGCGCCGTCGGCCGCGCAGCTCGACGAGCTGCGCGAGCGGCTCGCGCGCGCGGAACGACCGTTCGCGATCGTCGGCGGCAGCGGCTGGACGCCGGACGCGTGCGCGAACCTGCGCACCTTCGTCGAACGCTGGCAATTGCCGGTCGCGTGCGCGTTCCGCTTCCAGGACACGATCGACAACGCGCACCCGAACTACGCGGGCGACGTCGGGCTCGGGATCAACCCCGCGCTCGCGAAACGCATCCGCGACGCCGACCTGCTGCTCGTGATCGGGCCGCGCCTCGGCGAAGCGACGACCGGCGGCTACACGCTGCTCGACATCCCGAAAACGCGCCAGACGCTGATCCACGTGCATCAGGGCGCGGACGAACTCGGCCGCGTGTACGCCGCCGACCTGCCGATCGTGTCGGGCATGCCCGAGATCGCCGCGCCGCTGGCCGCGCTCGAACCGCCGGAGCGGCCCGCGTGGGCCGGCGCGGCCGCCGACGCGCACCGCGCATACCGCGAATGGCATGCGCCGCTGCCGATGCCCGGCGACGTGCAGCTCGGCGACGTGATGGTGCAGTTGCGCGAGCGCCTGCCGCACGACGCGATCCTGACCAACGGCGCGGGCAACTATGCGATCTGGCTGCATCGCCACTTCGCGTACCGGCACTACCGTTCGCAGCTCGCGCCGACGAGCGGCGCGATGGGCTACGGGCTGCCGGCCGCGCTCGCCGCGAAGTCGCTGTATCCGCAGCGCGCCGTCGTCGCGCTCGCGGGCGACGGCTGCTTCATGATGGCCGGCAACGAGCTCGCGACCGCGATGCAATACGGGCTGAACATCGTCGCGATCGTCGTCAACAACGGTCATTTCGGCACGATCCGCATGCATCAGGAGCGTAACTACCCGGGCCGCGTGCACGGCACGGGGCTCACGAATCCGGATTTCGCCGCGTATGCGCGTGCGTTCGGCGCGCATGGCGAGACGGTCGAGCGCACCGCCGATTTCGCGCCCGCGCTCGAACGCGCGTTGACCTGCGGGCTGCCCGCGGTGATCGAGATCCGCATCCCGCAGGACGCCAGCACACCCGCCGCGACGCTCGAGCAGATCCGCGAGCAGGGCCGCCGCGCGCGCGGCGCATGACGTCGGGCGCCATGCACGCCACCCCGCCCGTCGCCGCGCTGTCGCACGACGACGCGCTGACCTGCCCCGGCACGCTGCTCGCGCCCGACGGCACGCTCGTCGCACCGTACGACCTCGAGCAGGGCGACGCGCGCGCCGCAGGCCATGTAGCGGCCGCGCCCGCGCTCGGCCTGCGGCACGCCGCGTCCCGACCGTTCCGGCTCGACTACGGCGCGGCGCGGCACGTGCACGTGATCAACGGAATGGGCGTCACGCTCGGCGATTCGGTGATCGGGATGACGGCCCTCGCCGCGTTGCGGGATGCCCATCCGGGCCTGCGCTTCACGCTGTACCGGCCGGCGCGCGCGCCGCGCTATGTCGATGCGCTGTACGCGCTCGCGGCCGACGTCGTCGCGCCGTCGCGCGCGCTGCCGTACCCCGCCGAAGCGCTGGCCACGGAGCCGCACTGCATCGACGTCGGCAATCACCTGTACTGGCCCGCGTTCGCGCGGCTGCCGATGATCGACTTTTTCCTCGACGCGCTCGGCGTCGATCCGGCCGCCGTGCCGTCCGCCGCGAAGCGCAACCGCTGGCTCGCGCGGCTGCCGTTGCCCGCACTGCCGGCCGAATGGCAGCGGCCGTACGTGCTGTTCTGCCCGAGTGCGAGCACCGCGGTGCGCAGCGTGCCGCCCGCGCTGCGCGTCGCGTTCGTGGATCGGCTCGCGCAGCGTTACGGATTGCCGGTAGTCGGCTTCGGTCCGCTCGCGCATCCGGCTTACGTGGATGTGAGCAGCGACGCGGCCGACACCGCGCGCTTCATCGCCTGGATCAAGGGCGCGAGCCTGCTGTTCGCGCCGGACACGGCGGCCCTGCATCTCGCCGACGGTTTCGACGTGCCGACGCTCGCATGCTTCACGACGATCGGCCCGGCGCTGCGCGTGCGCGACTATCCGCATTGCGTGCCCGTCACGCTCGACGTGCCGGCCGCATTGCACGGGCTGCATCGCAGCGAGCGGCCGGACGATCTGGCGGCGGTCGAAGCCGCTTACCGCGCAATCGACTGGGACGCGCTCGCGTGGCCCGCACCGCGCGACGTGACTGCACAGGCCATCTGAGCGAAGCCTGCGCAGCGGCGGGCGGAACGATCAAGCCAGTAGCGGCACGCCCACCGCGTCAGCACCACTGCCGCCCGCCTTCCCGCCAAGCCCCTCACGCGCGATCGCGCAGCGTCTCCGACGGCCGCTTGCCGAACAGGCGCCGGTAATCGGTCGCGAACTGGCTGAGATGCCAGAAACCCCACGCCTCCGCGACGTCCTGCACCGACCCCGCCGCGCGCCCGCACAGGTCGCGCCGCGCGCCGTTCAGCCGCAGCGTGCGCAGGTAGGTCGCGGGCGCCATGCCGAGCACGTCCTGGAAACAGTACTGCAGCGTGCGCCGGCTCACGTGCAGCTGCTCGCACAGCTCGGGCACGCCGACCGGGCGCGTGCGGTGCGCGAGCACGTAGTCGCGCGCCTGGTCGACGAGCCAGCGGCGCGTCGACGGCGCGCCGCCGCTGCCGTCGTCGGCCGGCTGCGCGCAGGCATCGAACAGCGCGGCCAGCACTTCGGCCTGCAGGTCGTCGCGCTGCGCATCGGGCAGCGGGCCGGCCATCGCCACCGCGCCGTCGAGCCGGCGGCCGAGCAGCGCGCACAGCCGCGCGAGCCGCGCATCGCCGACCTGCATCACGCGCTGCGTGAACAACCGCTCGTCGAGCGCGCGGCGCTCGACGTCCTCGGCATAGCGGCGCAGCACGTCGCCGCGCACGACGACGCCGTAGATCGAGAACTGCGCGGGCGTCACCAGTTCGAATTCGACGTTGCCGGGCCGGAATGCGAGCGCGCCGGGGCCGATGCGGCACGCATCGACGCGCGCCGAGCCGTCGCACACGAGCGGAATGCCGAACCAGTACGCATCGCCGCGCACTTCGCACGCCTGGCACAGCAGATGGCTGGTCGATTCGCGAAACAGCTTCATCGTGTCGAGCGGCAGCTCGGTCAGCGTGCCGACGAAGCGGCCGGCGGCGAGCTGGTCGTAGGTCTGCCGCCAGCCGATCAGGTTGCGCGCCTGCTCGTCCGCATCGTGCGCGACGCTGACGACGGCCTGCCCGGCGAACGCATCGTCGCCCTGCGCGCTGCGCCGCGTGTCTTCGGCGGTCGGTTCTTCCGTACTCACCACGTGTTGATCCATCGTGTCCTCCCTCACCTGCGCGGAACCCTGCGTGCCACGCAAGTCCCGTGCCGAACCGCACGGCCCGGCGAGCAACCCGCCATTCCATGCTGTCCGGCCGCCGCGCGCCATGCGGGCGCACCCGAAGGCGGCATGCCGCGCACGCCGCCGGTGCGATCCGCGCGGCGACCGCGCATGCGCGCCGCCGCCCGCGCCCGGATGCCGGCTACCGGGCCGGCTTCAGCCGCACGACCCGCGTGCCGCAATTGCCGTATGCGTGCGCGATCGCCAGCTCGACGATCGCGCTGCCCGCCGCCCACGGCGCCGCGTCCGCTTCCGGCAGATCGGCGCGCAGCGTGGCGCGACCGTTGATCCGGTAGCGCAGACCGCGCACGAAATCGACGAACAGCAATCCGACGCCCCTGCCGTCGCAGGCGGCCGCGTCGATCCGGCCGCCGTCGCCGCCATGCGCGGCGGGCAACGCGAACCGCAGCGTCTTCGTGTCGATCACGCGTACCACCGGCAGCAGATCGCCGTTCGCGTCGCGTCGGCTCTGCACGATGTCGCAGGTCATCGACGCACCCGCGCCGGATGCCATGCCGACGAACATGAACGGCTGCGATTCGACGAACTGCCGCACGCCGAGGCTCAGCCGCGTCGTCACGGCGTCGCTCATCCGCTCGGCTTCGTCGGCGACGCCGAAGCGGTGTTGCGCGTCGAGTTCGCCCGGATGAAATACCGGGTGACGGGGAAAGGATCGGGGCGGTTCTGCCATGCTGGGGGTCGTCGTATGCATCGGCGCGCCGTACCGCCGCGCATGCGCGGCGGTCGGCAGCGTGGCCGGCGCCGGCCGCCAACAACGCAGCCCGCGCCGACTGTCGAACAGGGAAATCGAACCGGGCGACGTACGGGGCCCAACCGGCCCCGACACGTCGCGCCGGCTTTGCCGATCAGAAGAACCCGAGCGCCTCGGCCTGGTAGCTGACCAGCAGGCACTTCGTCTGCTGATAGTTCGACAGCGCCATCTTGTGCGTCTCGCGGCCGATCCCCGACTGCTTGTAGCCGCCGAACGCCGCATGCGCGGGGTACAGGTGGTAGCAGTTGGTCCACACGCGGCCGGCCTCGACCTCGCGGCCCATCCGGTACGCACGCGTGCCGTTGCGCGTCCACACGCCGGCGCCGAGCCCGTAGAACGTGTCGTTCGCGAGTTCGATCGCTTCCTGCTCGTCCTTGAACGTCATCACCGACGCGACCGGCCCGAAGATCTCCTCCTGGAACACGCGCATCTTGTTGTTGCCGAGCAGCATCGTCGGCTTCACGTAGTAGCCCGTGCCGAGGTCGGCGGCCGGCGCCGCGCGCTCGCCGCCCGTCAGGCATTGCGCGCCTTCGCCGCGGCCGATGTCGATGTATGACAGGATCTTGTCGAGCTGCTGCTGCGACGCCTGCGCGCCGATCATCGTCTGCAGGTCGAGCGGGTGGCCGGACTTGATGCGCTCGACGCGCGCGACGGCCTTCTCGATGAAGCGTTCGTAGATCGATTCCTGGATCAGGATCCGCGACGGGCACGTGCACACCTCGCCCTGGTTCAGCGCGAACATCGCGAGCCCTTCGAGCGCCTTGTCGAGGAACGCGTCGTCCTGGTCGAGCACGTCGGCGAAGAAGATGTTCGGGCTCTTGCCGCCCAGCTCGACCGTCGACGGGATCAGGCTGTCGGCCGCCGCGCGCAGGATGTGCTTGCCGACCGGGGTCGAGCCCGTGAACGCGATCTTCGCGATCCGCTTGCTGGTCGCGAGCGCTTCGCCCGCTTCCTTGCCGAAGCCGTTCACGATGTTGATCGTGCCGGCCGGGAACAGGTCGCCGATCAGCTCCATCAGCACGAGCACCGACGCGGGCGTCTGCTCGGCCGGCTTCATCACCACGCAGCAGCCGGCCGCGAGCGCCGGCGCGAGCTTCCACGCGGCCATCAGCAGCGGGAAGTTCCACGGGATGATCTGGCCGACCACGCCGAGCGGCTCGTGGAAGTGATACGCGACGGTGTTGTCGTCGATTTCGGAGATGCCGCCTTCCTGCGCGCGGATGCAGCCCGCGAAGTAGCGGAAATGGTCGATCGCGAGCGGCAGGTCGGCCGCCATCGTCTCGCGCAGCGGCTTGCCGTTGTCGATCGTCTCGGCCACGGCCAGCAGCTTCAGGTTCTTTTCCATCCGGTCGGCGGCGGCGAGCAGCAGGTTCGCGCGCTCGGCGACGGACGTCTTGCCCCACTTGCGGCGCGCGGCATGCGCGGCGTCGAGCGCCAGCTCGATGTCGTCGGCGCCGGAGCGCGGGATGCGGCAAAACGGCTGGCCGTTGATCGGCGACACGTTCTCGAAATACTCGCCCTTCACGGGCGCCACCCACTTGCCGCCGATGTAGTTGTCGTATTGCTGACGGTACGGGTATTCGACGTCGAGGCCCAGTTGCTTCAGGTCAAACGGGTTCATACATGTCTCCTGTTCATCGTGCTTGTGTGAGTACAGCGCCGGTTGGAATGCGCTGGTCCCGTTTACGCAACATGCGTGCCAAACGGACCGGGGGCACGTCGATCGCGGCCGGCCCGTGTTCGCACCGTGCGGTGTTCACGCACGCAACACGGCGGGTGTACCGATTCTGAACACCGCGATTGCGCAGCGACGGGATCGCTGTTCGGAATTTCCACAGTGCGCGCAGGGGCGCTGCCCGTGGAGGCGCGCCGCCGCGCGTGGCATGTCGCTTGCGTGCGGATCACCGATCCCCACGCCACGGCGCACGCGCCGACCGACACCATGAACGATCGCGGCCCCCTGACCGACGACGCCATCGCATTCATCCGCGAGCAGGCTTTCCTGATCGTCGCGACCGCCGACGCGGCCGGTAACGCCGACTGTTCGTACCGTGGCCGCCAGCCGCGCGCCGACGGCTCGTTCACGCCGCTCGTCGATATCCCGGATCGCCGCACGCTGGTGCTGCCCGATTTCGCGGGCAACAATCTGCTCAACACGATCGGCAACCTGCTCGTGAATCCGGCCATCGCGCTGCTGTTCGTCGATTTCGTGCGCCAGACGACCTGGCTCGTGCAGGGCCGCGCGACGCTCGACGAGGATGCGCAAGCGCGCGCGCACCTGTGGCCGGACGCGTTGCGCTATCTGGTGATCGATGTGGAACGTGCGCAGGCGCGCGCGGATGCGGCGCTGCCGCCGCTCGTGCTGGCGTGATGCGCGACGGGTGACGCGCTGGCCAGCCGACCATGCGGGCACGGCGCCTGCATCGACCGAAATGCCGATGTGCCGATGTGCCGAAGTACCGACGCGTCGACGCGTCGCGATGCAACACTCACCGCCCGTGCGTCTCCGCGCAGGCCGGCTCGATCCGGCTGCGCGCCGACGCATCGGCGGGCGCGCGGCCGTCCGCATCGTCGCCCGTTTCATCGGCGGCCGGCCGCCGGCCGAGAAACCCGAACACCACCACCGCGCACAGCACGGTGACGACGGCCAGCCCCATCAGCAGCCGGTCGAACGCGTGCGTGTAGCTCGCGATCAACGCTGCCCGACCGACGCCCGGCAACGCGGCCGCCGCGCCCGCGAGATCGCCGGTCGCGAGCCGCGCGGCGGCCCGCAGCGTCGCATCCGGCGCATCGGCAGCACCGGCCGCCCCTGCCGCGTGCGCGAGCCCCGCTTGCGCGAGCGCGGCCAGTACCGCGCCGACGATCGCCAGCGCGATCCCCTCGCCGGCCACGCGCGTCGTGCTGAAAATGCCCGTCGCCATCCCCGCGCGCTCCTTCGGCACGACGCTCACCGACAGCCCGTCCATCAGCCCCCACGGCATGCCGGCGCCGACACCGATCGCGAGCATCGGCGCGATCGCCGCCGGCCCCGCGCCGCCGCGCAACGCGATTCCGAGCCACACGAGCCCGGCTGCCGCGACCAGCAGCCCGAGCCCTGAAATCACGCCGGCCGACAGCCAGCGCGTGAGCGTCGCCGCGACGAGCGGCACGACCAGCATCGGCGCGGAAATCGCGAGCATCAGCCAGCCGGCGTCGATCTCGCTGAAACCGTCGATGCCGATGAAGCGCAGCGGCAGCACGACGAGCAGCACGATGTAGCAGCAGCAGGTCGACACCGGCAGCACCTGCACGCCGACGAAGCGCGCGATGCGAAACAGCGACAGGTCGAGCATCGGCCGCGCGACGCGCGTCTCGATCGTCACGAACGCGCACGCGCCGAGCGCCGCGCCGGCCAGCAGCGCGATCACGAGCGGGCTCGACCAGCCGCGCGCGGGCGCCTCGATCACGCCGAACGTGAACAGCGTCAGCGCGGTCGTGAACGCCGCCGTGCCGGGCCAGTCGAGCCCGGTCGCGTGCGGATCGCGCGACTCGTGCATGCGCGGCAGCCCGAACGCGAGCGACAGCACGCCGGCCACCGCGCTCGTCACGAAGATCGCGCGCCAGCCGTAATGCCCGATCAAACCGCCGGCGAGCACCGGCCCGAACGCGAGTCCGATCCCGAACGTCGTGCCGAGCAGGCTGAACGCACGCGTGCGCGCCGCGCCGTCGAATTCCTGCGCGAGCGCGGCCGTGCCGCCGGCCAGCGCCGCGGCCGCCGAAAGCCCTTGCGCGGCGCGCAGCAAGTCGACCGCGAGCATCGACGGCGAGAACGCGAGCGCGACCGACATCAGCGTGAAGCCGCCGACGCCGATCGCGAACAGGCGCTTGCGGCCGAACTGGTCGGCCAGCGCGCCCGACGCCATCAGGAAGCTGCCGAACGCGAGCATGAACGCGTTGGTGATCCAGTTCATCGCGACCGGGCTGCCGTGCAGGTCGCGGCCGATCGCCGGCGTCGCGACCGCGCCGCCCGAAAACGACAGCGGCAGCGCGACGGCGGCCATGCAGACGGCGGCCAGCACCCACGCGCGCCGACGCGCCGCCAGGGCCGAAACGGCTGAAACAGGGTGATCCATCATCGCTCCTCGAAAAGCCGGCGCGGATGCGCCATCAGAGCGACAGACGATAAATCCGATTCAATCCGCGAAAAACCCCGCGAAGCTCCACATATAACGGACTAAAATTCCGTAATTCACCTGACAGCGTGCGTCGCTGCACGTCGTTCGATTCGATGGAAAATCTCACCGGCATCGTCGCGTTCGTCCGCGCCGCCGAAGCGCTGAGCTTCGTCGCGGCCGGCCGCGCGCTCGGCATCTCGGCGTCGGCGGTCGGCAAGACGATCGCGAAACTGGAGCAGTCGCTCGGCGTGCGGCTGTTCAATCGCACGACGCGGCGCGTGACGCTCACCGAAGAGGGTCGGCATTTCTACGAGCGTTGCCAGCGCATCCTCGAGGATTTCCGCGACGCGGAGGCGACCGTGACGGCGTCCGCGCAGCGCCCGCGCGGCAAGCTGCGCGTGAGCCTGCCGGTGATCGGCTACCGCTTCCTGCTGCCGGTGCTGCCCGAATTCCGGCAGCGCTACCCGGACGTCGAACTCGATCTCGATTTCAACGACCGGATGGTCGACGTGGTCGAAGGCGGCTTCGACGCGGTGATCCGCAGCGGCCCGCTGTCCGATTCGAGCCTGATGTCGCGGCGGCTCGGTCCGTTCGCGTTCGTGCTGTGCGCGACGCCCGCGTATCTCGCGCAAGCCGGCACGCCGCGCACGCCACGCGAGCTCGAAGCGCACGACTGCGTGCGCTACTGCTTTCCGACCACCGGCAAGCTGCAGGACTGGGCGCTCGCGGCCGACGACGGCACACCGCTGAAGCTGCGCACCGCGATGACCTGCAACAACATGGAGGCGCTGCGTGGCGCCGTACTCGCGGGGCTCGGCATCGGCTACATGCCCGACTTCCTCGCGCGCGACGCACTCGAACACGGTGCGCTCGTCACCGTGCTCGACGACTACCGGATCGCGCCGGGGCAGTTCTCGATCGTGTGGCCGTCGAGCCGGCAGTTGTCGCCGAAGCTGCGCGTGTTCGTCGATTTCCTGTGCGAGCGGCTGTTCAGGTAGTCACGCCGATCCGTTCCGCTTCCGCCGCCGGCAACAGCGAGTCGCTGTCGTCCTTCAGCCCGACGCCCGTCAGCCCGAGCCTGCGCGCATGCGTCATCAGGTAATGCAGCTTGTGCGCGGCGGCCGCGTGCGGCAGTCCTTCGGGCCGCACGTTGGAGATGCAGTTGCGCAGCGCGTCGTGACAGCCGACCTTCGGCGCCCACGTCAGATACACGCCGAGGCTGTCCGGCGAACTGAGCCCGGGCCGCTCGCCGATCAGCATCGCGACGACCTTCGCGCGCAACAGCTCGCCGATCTCGTCGCCGAGCGCGACGCGCGCCTGCGTCGCGACCACCACCGGGCCGATCCGCCAGCCATCCGCATCGAGCCGCGGCCGCACGGCCTGCAACAGCGGCAGCGCCTGCTTCGCGGCCGCGAACGCCGACAGCCCGTCGCCGACCACGAACACGACGTCGGGCGCCTCGTCGAGCGCCGCCCCGTAACCCGCCAGCAGCCCGCGGCTGTCGTCCGACAGCTTGCGGCCGAGATCGGGACGGCGCAGGTAATGGTCGCGGTCGGGCGCGGCGCTCTGCACGCGCAGCGTCGGCAGCATGCCGGCCGCCTCGATCTCGCGCCGCAGCGCATCCGCGTCGAGCGGCTGGTGCACCGCGTCGCGCGCCTGCGCATGCGACAGATTGAAGGCCAGCAGCGGCGCGGTCGGCAGGCTGTTGCCCGCGCGGCCGAGCGCGATCCGCGCGTTCGTGAACGACTTCAGCTGCGCCCAGGGGTTCTTTTCGACGGCGTCGCTCATGCGGACACCCCCATCCAGTCGTTCGCCCCCGCGAGCAGCGGCACGCGCGCCGTCGCGGCGCGCAGCGCGCCGTGCGCGTCGGCGATCTCCATCGTCTCCAGCCATTCCTCGAACTCGGGCGCGCGGCGCAGCCCGAGCACCTCGCGCACGTAGAGCTGGTCGTGGAACGACGTGCTCTGGTAGTTCAGCATCACGTCGTCCGCGCCCGGAATGCCCATGATGAAGTTGATGCCGGCCGCCCCCAGCAGCGTCAGCAGCGTGTCCATGTCGTCCTGGTCGGCTTCCGCGTGGTTCGTGTAGCAGATGTCGCAGCCCATCGGCACGCCGAGCAGCTTGCCGCAGAAGTGATCCTCGAGGCCCGCGCGGATGATCTGCTTGCCGTCGTACAGGTATTCGGGCCCGATGAAGCCGACCACGGTGTTCACGAGGAACGGCTCGAACTTGCGCGCGACCGCATACGCGCGCACTTCGCAGGTCTGCTGGTCGACGCCGAAATGCGCGTTCGCCGACAGCGCGCTGCCCTGGCCCGTCTCGAAGTACATCAGGTTGTTGCCGACCGTGCCGCGCTTCAGCGCCAGTGCGGCCTCGCGCGCCTCGCCGAGCAGCGCGAGCGAGATCCCGAAGCTGGCATTGGCCTTCTCGGTGCCCGCGATCGACTGGAACACGAGATCGACCGGCGCACCCTTCTCGATCGCCGCGATCGTGTTGGTCACGTGCGTGAGCACACACGACTGGGTCGGCACGCCGTAGCGCTCGCGGAAGCCGTCGATCATCGCGAGCAATTTCACGATCGCCGCGAGGCTGTCGGTGGCCGGGTTGATGCCGATCATCGCGTCGCCGCAGCCGTACATCAGCCCGTCGAGCATCGATGCGGCGATGCCCTTCACGTCGTCGGTCGGGTGATTCGGCTGCAGCCGCACCGACATCCGGCCGGCCAGCCCGACCGTGTTGCGAAAGCGCGTGACGACGCGGCGCTTCCTCGCGGCCGCGATCAGGTCCTGGTTGCGCATCAGCTTCGACACGGCCGCGACCATCTCGGGCGTGAGGCCGGGCGCGATCCGCTCGAGCGCCGCGCCGTCGGCCGCGGGCGACAGCAACCAGTTGCGGAAATCGCCGACGGTGAGGTGCGAGATGTCGGCGAACGCCTGCGCGTCGTGATCGTCGATGATGAGGCGCGTGACCTCGTCGTCTTCATACGGGATCACCGCTTCGTTCAGGAACGCCTTCAGCGGCACGCCCGCGAGCGCGATCTTCGCGGCGACGCGCTCCTCCTCGCTCGCCGCCGCGACGCCGGCGAGCTGGTCGCCGGAACGCAGCGGGCTCGCCTTCGCGAGCAGCGTCTTCAGGTCCGCGAAGCGGTACGTGCGCGGACCGATCGTCTCCGTATAGGACATCGTGCGAGTCTCCTTGTCCATCCCGGGGCCGGTTCACGCCCCCGATCAAAAGCCGACGGCGCGCCCGTTCGACGGGGCGCGCCGGGTGCCGTCAGGAACGGCCTTTCACTTTCATCTTCGCCTGCACCGTCGGCATCGCTCACTCCTCCAGCAGCGCGTCGCCGGGCGCGCTCGCGCGCTGCGCGCGGGTCGTGAGGAAGTACGCGTAACCGACCGCGAGGAAACCGACGAACACCAGCGCGACCAGCCCGTTGAAATACACCATCGTACCGAGGCAGACCAGCGCCGCGAGGATCGCGAATGCCGGGAAGATCGGATACAGCGGCGCGCGGAACGGTCGCTCCAGGTTCGGCTGCGAGCGGCGCAGCTTGAACAGCGCCGCCATGCTCACGATATACATCACGATCGCGCCGAACACCGACATCGTCACGATATTCGCGGTGAGCGTCTGCCCGCCGAACTGGATCAGCTCGTCGCTGTAGATCGCGGCGATCCCGACCACGCCGCCCGCGAGGATCGCGCGGTACGGCGTCTTGAAGCGCGGATGCACCTTCGCGAGCCATTCGGGCAGGTAGCCTTCGCGGGCCAGCGCGAAGATCTGGCGCGAATAGCCGAGGATGATCCCGTGGAACGACGCGACGAGCCCGAACAGCCCGAGCCACACGAGCATGTGCATCCAGCCGCTGTTCGCGCCGACGATGTACTTCATCGCCTGCGGCAGCGGATCGTTGATGTTCGCGAGCTTGGTCCAGTCGCCCGCGCCGCCGGCGAACACCATCACGCCGATCGCGAGCGCCACGAGGGTCAGGATCCCGGCCACGTACGCGATCGGAATCGAGCGCTTCGGGTTCTTCGCTTCCTCGGCGGCCATCGCGACGCCTTCGATCGCGAGAAAGAACCAGATCGCGAACGGAATCGCCGCGAACATCCCGTGGAACGCGCCCAGGCTGAAGTGATCGGCGCCCGACCAGCCGCCCTTCGTGAAATTGCTCCACGCGAAACCCGGCGACACGACGCCCATGAACACCAGCAGCTCGAAGATCGCGAGCAGCGTGACGACGAGCTCGAAGGTCGCCGCGATCTGCACGCCGACGATGTTCAGCGCCATGAACACGAGATACGCGCCCATCGCCGCGTGTTTCGGTTCGAGCCCCGGAAACTGCACGTGCAGGTACGCGCCGATCGCGAGCGCGATCGCGGGCGGCGCGAACACGAACTCGACGAGCGTCGCGGCGCCGGCCAGATAGCCGCCGGTCGGGCCGAACGCGCGGCGCGCATACGCGAACGGGCCGCCCGCATGCGGAATCGACGTCGTCAGCTCGGTGAAACTGAAGATGAAGGTGGTGTACATCGCCGCGACGAACAGCGCGGTGATCACGAAACCCAGCGTGCCGGCGCTCGCCCAGCCGTAGCTCCAGCCGAAGTATTCGCCGGAAATCACGAGGCCGACCGCGATGCCCCACAGTTGCCAGGTCCCGAGCGTCTGCTGCAGCGCGGGCTGGCCGGACAGCTTGGCGCCGGCGGCGGGCCGGCCATTCGACTCTGCTTTCATCGGACTCTCTCCTCAAAGGCGCCGGGCCTGCGGACCAGCGCGACTGAGAATCGATGCTAGAGAGTCATTAAACGACGTGTTATCGAAATTCGGCAAAGATCGCGGCTGACGTTTCGCTTGCGGAAACGCCGGCCGCGTCCGTTGCGACGTCGATCCGGGCCCGCGCGACGCAGGCCCGATCGTCCGTGCTTACTGGCCGCCGCCGCGCTGGTTGAACCAGCGGTCGAGCAGCTTGCCGGCCGCCTCGCGACCGCCGAGGCCGAACGACAGCGCAACGGCCACCGCGATCGCGCCGAGCACGAGACCGAACGCGAGCTGGACGATTTCGTTGGCGATGCCCATCGCGCGCAGCCCCATCGCGAACACGAGGCCGAGGATCGCGAATTGCGCGATGCGTGCGAACAGCACGCTGTGCTCGCGGTCGGCCTGCTCGATCACGCGGCGGGCAAGGCCCGCGAGCCACACGCCGATCACGAGGATCACGCCGCCCATCAGCACGTGGCCGCCGAATTCGATGAACAGCGTGACGACGTCGCGCACCTGCGAGAAACCGAGCCGGTTCGCGGCCTCGACCGACGCGAACAGCATCGCGAAAAACACGATCAGCCGCGCGACCAGCACCGACGGCTGCAGGATCCCGGAGAACACGCGCTCGACACCGAGCACGGCCGGCAGCCCGTCGACGCCGGCGGCTTCCAGCAGCTTCTGCGCGAGCGACGCGACGAAGCGGGCGAAGTAGAACGTGACCAGCACGATCACGATCGCCGCGACGATGTCCGGCACCGCGCCGAGGAACTGGTTCAGCATGTTGGTCGCGGGAATCGAGATCGCGTCGATCTTCAGCGCGTCGAGCGCGGAGATCAGCGTCGGCACGAACACGAACACGTAGACGATCGTGCCGACCAGGCTCGATACGCGCACCGGCGTCGGGCTGTCGATTCCCTGCGTGAGGCGGTCGGCGCCGGCCGCGACCAGCAGATTGGTCACGAGGCCGCGCAGCACGCGCGCGACGACCCAGCCGACGAAGCCGATCACCGCGGCCGCGAAAATGTTCGGCACGATCGCGAGCAGCTTGTCGACCATCCCCTGCACCGGCGACAGCAGCCCCGACAGCGCGAACGACGCGAGGATCGCCGGCAGGAACATCAGGATCACGAGCCAGAACAGCACGTCGCCGAGATAGCCGCTCATCGGCTGCATGCCGGCGCTTTCGGACAGCGTGGCGTCGACCTTGCTCGCCTTCAGCGCGCGGTTCGCGAGGCTGCGCAGCAGCGATGCGATCAGCCACGCGATCAGCGTCAGCGCCGCGCCGCCGATCAGGTTCGGCAGGTAGTTGACGATGTGCGTGACGAGCAGCGAGAACGGATTGGAGACCGCGTACAGGTTGAGCACGTTGAAGATGCCCACCGCGGTGACGAGCAGCACGAGCCAGAACAGGCCGCCGGCGATGATGCGTTCGACGCACGCGCCCTGGCCGGTGCTGTCGGTAATCCGCTGATCGACCTTCAGCGCGTTGAGCAGGCGCAACGCGCCGGCCCGCACCGCCACGGCGATCAGCCAGCCGATCACCAGGATGCCGATCGCGCCGGCGATCTTGGGCAGGTATCCGCCTAGCGTGGTCTGCAGCGACGTGATGAAGCTGGAAGCATCCATTTCTTCTTCTCCCGAAAACGTGGCGTTGCGATTGAACATCGACGAACTACCTGCGTACTTCGAAAAACGTGCGTTGCCGCCGGAGCAACTTACCTGAGAAAAATGACGCGTTCACCCGATTTCACCGTCTTTAACTTTAGTCATAGATCCCGGAGGGGCAAGACCCCATTTCGTCAAAATTAAAAAGGGATCGATGATTCGGGGTCCCGCATTTCCGCAAGATTTATCCATTCGGGCCGTGCTACCGTGGCGTCGGTGCTTGCCCCGGACACGTCGATGCCCCCCACCGAAACCAACCCCGAGCCGCCCGCGTGGGCCCGCTACGCGGCGAGCGTGGCGCGCGTTCACGCGTACATCAGCACGCATCTCGACGGCCCGCTCGACCTGAACCGGCTCGCCGAAGTCGCGTGCCTGTCGCCGTATCACTGGCAGCGCGTCTATCGCGCGCTGTACGGCGAGTCGATCGTGCTGACGGTGCGGCGGATGCGGATCGTGCGGGCGTCCGAGGATCTGGTCTGCACCACGCGGCCGCTCGACGAGATCGCGCGACGCGCCGGCTACGGGTCGACTCACGCGTTCGCACGGGCGTTTCGCGACGCGTACGGCGTGCTGCCCGCGCAGCACCGGCGCACCGGCAGCCACCGGCCGATTTATCCACTACAGCGAGGAGAGGAAGACATGTTCAAGCACGAGGTCGAGATCCGGCGCCAGCCGGCACTGCGCGGCTACGCGGTGGCGCACACCGGTGCGTATATGAAGGTGGGCGACGCGTTCGGGCGCATCGGCGCGTGGGCCGGGCAGCACGGACTAATCGGCCCGGGCGCGAAGATGATCGGGATCTTCTACGACGATCCGGACACGACGCCCGAAGCGCAGTTGCGCGCGAAGGCCTGCCTGATGCCGGCCGACGGCGCGCCGGACGTGGCGCCCGTGCCGCCGGTCGAGCGCGCGACGATCGCGGGCGGCGAATACGCGGTGCTGCTGCATACGGGGCCGTATGCGGACCTGAAGACGGCCTACCAGTGGCTCTACGGCGACTGGCTGCGTCATTCGGGCCGCGAAGCCGCCGACGCGCCGCCGTTCGAGCTGTACCTCAATACGCCGATGGACACGGCGCCGGCCGATCTGCGCACGGAAATTCACCTGCCGTTGCGCTGAGCGACGGGTGTGCCGCGCAGCCGTGTATCTTGACGAACCGCGACGATATTGCGGGTGCGACGATGTCCGGGACGACACCGGGCATGCCGGTGCGCCGGCGTTGAACGAAGCGCGCCGGCCCGTGCGTATGCGTAGCCGGCGCGAATTCGCGGAGATCCTTAAGCCGCCGGCGTCCCGCAGCCGGGGCAGAACCGCGCGTCGGCCGCCAGCGCCGCATGGCAGCGGCTGCAAGCCTTGCCGCGTTGCGCCGTGCCGCATTGCGCGCAGAAGCGTGCATCGGCTGCGTTGAGTGCGCCGCAACCGGCGCAGGCGAGCTGGCTCAGCGCCAGATTCCCGCCCCGACCACCGTTCGCCGCATCGGCCGGCGCCTGCCAGCCCCAGCCGTGGCGATCGCGGCCACGCGCATCGTGGCCGCCATGGCCGCCCTGGCGCGACCCGCCGTGATGCCCGCCACCGTGCCCCCCGTTTCCGCTATTGCCGTGCCCGCTGCCATGACCGCCGCCGTGGCCGCCGAGAATCCGTTTCAGAAAGCTCATCGTCCGCTCCTCAACGCTGGGCCCGGGCGCCGCCGAACGCCCCGGAGGACGACAGCAGCCGCAAGCCGTTGGCCACGACGATCAGGCTCGCGCCCGCATCGGCGAAGACCGCCATCCACATCGTGCCGAGCCCCGCGACCGTGAGACCGAGGAACACGACCTTCACGCCGAGCGCGAAGCCGATGTTCTGCACCAGCACGCGATGCGTCGCGCGCGACAGCCGCACGAACGCGGGAATCTTGCGCAGGTCGTCGTCCATCAGCGCGACGTCGGCCGTCTCGATCGCCGTGTCGGTGCCCATCGCGCCCATCGCGAAGCCGATGTCGGCGCGCGCGAGCGCCGGCGCATCGTTGATCCCGTCGCCGACCATCCCGACCGCACCCGCGCCGCCCGCCGACAGTTCCTCGACCGCCGCGAGCTTGTCTTCCGGCAACTGGTTGCCGCGCGCGTCGTCGATGCCGGCCTGCTGCGCAATCGCCTGCGCGGTATGCGGGTTGTCGCCCGTCAGCATCGCGGTGCGGATGCCGAGCGCATGCAGATCGGCGATCGCGTCGCGGCTCGTGTCCTTGATCGTGTCGGCCACCGCGAAGAGGCCGAGCACGCGCGTTTCGTCGACCAGCACGACGACGCTCTTGCCCTGCCGCTCCAGCGCGTCGAGCTTCGCCTCGAGCGCCGTCGAGCAGCGTTCGAGTTCCTCGACGAGCCGATGGTTGCCGAGCCAGTAGCGCGTGCCGTCGATCGTGCCGCGCACACCGCGCCCGACGATCGCTTCGAAGTCCTGCACGTCGGCGAATGCCGTCGTGCCGGCGTCGCGCGCCGCGGCGGCGATCGCCTGCGACACCGGGTGGTCGGAGCGCGCCGCGAGGCTCGCGCCGAGGTGCCGCACGCGCGCCGCATCGGCGTCGTCCGCATGCACGTCGAAGTCGGTCTGCGCCGGCTTGCCGTGCGTGATCGTGCCGGTCTTGTCGAGCGCGAGCCACGCGAGCTTGCGCCCTTCTTCCAGATAGACGCCGCCCTTCACGAGAATCCCGCGCCGCGCGGCGGCCGCGAGCCCCGACACGATCGTCACCGGCGTCGAGATCACCAGCGCGCACGGGCACGCGATCACGAGCAGCACCAGCGCGCGGTAGATCCAGTCGTGCCACGCGCCGCCCATCACGAGCGGCGGCACCACCGCGACCAGTAGCGCGACCGCGAACACGATCGGCGTGTAGACGCGGGCGAACTGGTCGACGAAGCGCTGCGTCGGCGCCTTCGCGCCCTGCGCTTCCTCGACCGCGTGGATGATCCGCGCGAGCGTCGAGTTCGCCGCGACGGCCGTGACGCGGTAGTCGAACGAACCCGATTCGTTGATCGTGCCCGCGTACACGGCGTCGCCGCTCGCCTTTTCGACGGGCAGGCTCTCGCCGGTGATCGGTGCCTGGTTGACCGTCGAGCGGCCCGCGACGACTTCGCCGTCCAGCCCGATCCGTTCGCCCGGCTTCACGCGCACGACCGCGCCGAGCGCGACCTGCGCGGCCTCGATCGTGCGCCACGCGCCGTCGGCCTGCTGCACGGTCGCGGTGTCCGGCGCGAGCTGCATCAGCCCCTGGATCGCGTTGCGCGCGCGGTCGAGCGACTTCGCCTCGATCAGTTCCGCGATCGTGAACAGCACCATCACCATCGCGGCTTCCGGCCACTGGCCGATCGCCATCGCGCCCGTCACCGCGATGCTCATCAGCGCGTTGATGTTCAGGTTGCCGTTGCGGATCGCGATCCAGCCCTTCTTGTACGTGGTGAGCCCGCATGCGAGCACCGCGGCGAGCGCGAGCGCCGCCGACAGCCACACCGGCAGCCCGGCCCAGGTCGCGCCTTCGGACGCGATCGCGGCGACGCCGGCGAGCGCGAGCGGCCACCACGGCTTCGCCGGCGCGTCGGCGACGCGCGCCGCCGGGGCGCCGGCCGTGGCGGCCGTGGCGGCCTCCGGCGTCATCCCGAGCGTGCGGATCGCGCTTTCGATCGCCGGCTGCGCGCCGGGCGCGTGCTCGACGGTCAGCATCCGCTGCATCAGGTTGAATTCGAGCGCCGACACTTCGCTCATCCCGCCGAGCTTCTTGCGAATCAGCGTTTCCTCGGTCGGGCAGTCCATCTGCATGATCCGGAACGCGGAGCGCACGTGGCCCGACGCGGTCGCCCGCGCGACCGGCAGCGGCGCGAGCGTCAGCGCGGCGGGCGCGCAGCAGTCGCCGGCCGCGTGGTCGTGGTCGTGGTCGTGGTCGTGGTCGTGGTCGTGGTCGTGGTCGTGGTCGTGGTCGTGGCCGGCATGGTCATGCGCGGCATGGTCGTGCGAACACGTCGCGCCGTGCACATGCTGGTCGTCGCCCGCATGGCCGTGATCGTGGTCATGACCGGCCTTGCCATGCGCGGCGTGATCGTGCCCATGATCGTGGTCATGGCCGTGCGCGCGCTCGCCGGCCGCCGGCGCCGCGTCGGCAATAGTCGCCGTCTGCGTGTCGCGCGCCTCGGCGCAGCACGCATCGGCGCCGCCGGTATGACGGTGTCGTGGGTCGTGGGGATGCTTGGCGTCGGTCATGACAACCTCCTTTGTGGCTTGACGGTGTAGAGTTAACACCCTGAAGCCACTACAAGGTCAACCCTTACACGGGAGAAAGGCATGAAGATTGGCGAACTGGCCAAAGCGGCCCGCTGCACGCCCGAGACGATCCGTTTCTACGAGAAAGAGGGTCTGATGCCGGACGCGGAGCGCACCGATTCGAACTACCGCAACTACACCGACGTGCACGTCGAACGGCTGCGCTTCATCCGCAACTGCCGCGCGCTCGACATGGCGCACGACGAGATCCGCGCGTTGCTGCGACTCACCGACACGCCGGCCGACCGCTGCGATTCGATCAATTCGCTGCTCGACGATCACATCGGACACGTCGATGCGCGCCTCGCGGAACTCACGCAGTTGCGCGACCAGCTCACCGAATTGCGGCGCCAGTGCGTCGGCGAGCATTCGGTCGAGGATTGCGGGATCGTGCATGGCCTCGCGACGATGGAAACCGTCGCGCCGGCCGCGAAGCGCTCGCACCTGGGCTGAAACGCTTGTCAAATCTGATAGTCTGATCGAGAATAGTTATATTATTACTAGATATACTTTAACTATTCATGTCTACGAGCCGCCCGTCCCCGCTCGCGCTGGCCGTCCTCGCGACGCTCACCGAAACGCCGATGCATCCGTACGGGATGCTGCAGCAACTGAAGGCCCGCGGATACGACGAAGTCGTCAACGTGCGGCAACGCACGAGCCTCTACCAGACGATCGACCGGCTGCTGCGCGACGGGCTGATCGCCGTGCACGACACCGAGCGCGACGGCGCGTTTCCTGAGCGCACGCTGTATGCGCTGACCGAAGCCGGGCACACGGCCGGGCAGGCGTGGCTGCACGCGCTGCTCGCGGAGCCCGCGCGCGAATTTCCGGCATTCGGCGCCGGCCTCGCGTTCCTGCCGCTGCTCGATGCCGAGGACGCACGCCACCAGCTCGAGTTGCGCATCGCCCGGCTCGACGCCGAACGCGAGCGGCTGGAAGCGCTGCGCGCGACCGCGCAGGCCGATCAGGTGCCGCGCCTGTTCCTGCTGCAGAACGAGCATGCGCTCGTGCTGCTCAATGCGGAGCTCGACTGGGCGCGCAGCGTCGTCGAGCACCTGAAGATCGGCGCGCTGCGCTGGGTGGACGGCTGACGCGTCGCGCCGCCCGATGCGGGTCGGCAACGGGCGGCGGCCGCGTCAAAGGACCTTGCCCGGATTGAGGATGCCGCGCGGGTCCAGCGCGGCCTTCAGGCGTCGCATCAGCCCGATTTCCGCGTCGCTGCGCGTGTGCGCGAGATAAGGACGCTTGAGCACGCCGATCCCGTGCTCGGCCGACACCGAACCGCCCATGTCCCGCACCACCGCATACACGCAGAGATCGAGCGCATCGGCGTCCGCGTCGGTCATCGCGGCCAGCGACACGCCGATATGCACGTTGCCGTCGCCGACATGGCCGAAGAACAGGCACGTGAGCGCCGGCCAGCGCGTCCGCAACGCCGCCTCGCAGCACTCGGCGAACGCGCCGAGTTCGCCGGTCGGCAAACTCACGTCGAAGTTGACGAGATGGGGCAGCGCATCGATCGCGAGGCCTTCGCGCAGCGTCCACAAATCGCGCGCCTGCCGCTCGGAAGTCGCGAGTACCGCATCGTCGACGAGCGCTGCATCGAACCCCGCGGTGAGCGCCGTTTCGAGCGCATGATGCGCATCGCCGCCCGGCGCGCTCGTCGCGCATTCGATCAACACCACGAAACCGCCGTCGCCGACGAACGGCGCCGACACACCGGGCGTATGCCGCGCGACGTAGTCGTAGAACGCCGGCCACATCGCCTCGAAGCTGACGACTTCCGGCAGCGTGCGCACGCGGTTCCACAGCGCGACCACCGCGTCGTAGTCGCGCACGCGGCAGAGCGCCGTGGCCGGCGCCGCGAGCAACGGATGCAGCCGCAGCACCGCGCGCGTGACGACGCCGAGCGTCCCTTCGCTGCCGATGAACAGCTGCTTCAGGTCGTAGCCCGCGTTGTTCTTCAGCATCCGGTTCATCGACGACACGACCGTGCCGTCCGCGAGCACCGCTTCGAGCCCCAGCACCTGCTCGCGCATCATTCCGTAGCGGATCGCACGCGTGCCGCCCGCGTTGGTCGCGAGCATGCCGCCGATCTGGCACGAGCCGCGCGCGCCGAGATCGACGCCGAACGTGAAGCCCGCCGCTTCCGCGGCGTCCTGCACGGTCTGCAGCGGCGTGCCCGCGCGCACGGTGATCGTGCCGGCCGCCGCGTCGAGCGCCTCGATGCCCGCGAAGCGCTCCATCGACAGCACGACCTCGCCGCCCAGCGCGACCGCCCCGCGCGCGAGCCCGGTCAGCCCGCCTTGCGGCACGACCGGCTGGCCGAGCCGCATGCACAGCGCGAGCGCGCGAGACACGTCGTCGACGCTGCGCGGGCGCACCAGCGCACGCGGCCGCACACCGGCCGGCTCGTTGTACGCCGTGAAGTAACGTGGATCGATATCGGCCGCGCGCGTGACGAGCGCGTCGCCCAGTTCGGCGGCGAGCACCGCATCGACGGCGTCGTCCGGCAACGGCCTGCCGTCCGGTGCGCGGCCCGCGACGGTCGGGTTCGGGGTCGGCATCGTGCGCGGCCCCGCTTACTTCGTCGAGATGTCGATATCGCCGAAATACTTGAGGCCGAGCGACTTCACCGTGCCGTCCGCCTTCAGCTTGTCGATCGCCGCGTCGAGCTTCGCCTTCAGCGCATCGTCGCCCTTGCGCAGGCCGAACGCGATGCCGCTGCCGAGGATCTTGTCGTCGTGCACCGGCTGGCCGACGAACGAGAAGCCCTTGCCGTCCGGGCGCGACAGGAAGCCGCGCTGGCCGGACGGCGCGAGCACGAGCGTCGCGTCGAGGCGGCCCGCGACCAGATCCGCATACGCCTGGTTCTGGTCCTGGTACGCGACGATCGCGACGCCGGCCGGCTCCCAGTGCGCCTTCGCGAAGGTTTCCTGGATCGACGCCTGCAGCACGCCCACGCGCTTGCCCTTCAGCGATTCGGGCGTCGGCAGCAGCCCGCTGCCGGTACGCGCGATCAGCTGGGTCGGCACGCGATAGATGATCGTCGTGAAGTCGATCGCCTGGCGCCGCTGCTCGGTCGCGTTCATCGCCGAGTTGATCGCGTCGAACTTGCGGCCCTTCAGCGCCGGGATCAGCCCGTCGAACGACGTCTCGACCCATTTGCACGACAGCTTCGCCGTCTGGCAGACGGCGTTGCCGACGTCGATGTCGAAGCCCTGCAGGTCACCGTTCGGCGCCTTCGATTCGAACGGCGGATATTGCGCTTCGAGGCCGAAGCGCAGCGTCGGCGCATCGGCGAGCGCCGCGCCGGAGCCGATGGCGCACGCGAGTGCGAACGCGAGTTTCAGGGTGGCCGTGTGTTTCATCGTGATCTCCTGTGTCTGGTCGATGCGACGTGCCCGTCGCCGGTTGTCTTACAGCGAACGCAGCCGCCGCGCGCCTTCGACCAGCGTCGCGTCGTCCTTCGAAAAACTGAGCCGGATCACGCCGGCGTCGGTGCCGTCGGTATAGAACGCCGACAGCGGAATCGTCGCGACGCGCGCGTCGCGGATCAGGCGCAGCACGAAATCGCCGTCGCTTTCGTCCGAGAAGTGGCGAAAGCGCGCGAGCATGAAGAACGAGCCTTCGCTCGGCAGCAGCTCGAAACGCGAATCGGCCAGCTCGCGCGCGAGCAGGTCGCGCTTGGCCTGGTAGAACGCCGACAGGCCGAGATAGCTGTCCGGCCGCGCGAGGATTTCCGCGAACGCGACCTGCATCGGCGTGTCGGCCGAAAACACCATGAACTGGTGCACCTTGCGGATCTCGTCCATCAGCTCGGCCGGCGCGAGGCAATGGCCGACCCGCCAGCCGGTCACGTGGAACGACTTGCCGAACGACGACACGATCACGCTGCGCTCGGCCAGCTCGCGATGGCGCGCGACGCTTTGGTGCTGCGCGCCGTCGAACACGACGTGTTCGTACACTTCGTCGGACAGCACCACGATGCCCGTGTCGCGCGTGAGCCGCGCGAGGCGTTCGAGATCGTCGGCGGAGAACACCGTTGCGGTCGGGTTGTGCGGCGTGTTGACGATGATCATCCGCGTGCGCGGCGTGATGGCCGCGGCCACCTCGTCCCAGTCCACGCGGAAATGCTCGGGCGACAGCTTGATCGCGACCGGCGTCGCGCCCTGCAGCCGCACGATCGGCGCGTAGCTGTCGAACGACGGCTCGAAGTAGATCACCTCGTCGCCCGGATGCACGAGCGCGCTGATCGCCGCGTAAAGCCCCTCGCTCGCGCTCGCGATCACCGTGATCTCGGTCGCCGGGTCGTAGCGCGCGCCGTACAGCGCCTCGGTCTTCTCGGCGAGCCGCTCGCGCAGCGCGATCACGCCGGCCATCGGCGCGTACTGGTTGTGACCGTCGCGCATCGCACGCGCGACGCCTTCGACGAGCGCCGGATCGGGCGCGAAATTCGGTGCGCCCTGCGACAGGTTCAGCGCGTTGTGTTGAGCGGCCAGTTGGCCGATCACCGTGAAGATCGTCGTCCCGACGTCGGGCAGTTTCGAACGGGGCGCGGTGGCGCTTCGCATGACTTCTCCTCCTGATGTCCTTCGGGCGGGCCGCGCGGCATGTGCGGGCCTGCATCCGCCGCATGATTTAGCCCGAGCCAATATCGACGGACAATCGAAAGTTCGTCATGGCGGCCATGCATTTTTCTCATGGCTCTCGGTGAGAAGCCCCTGGCGGGAAGGCTGGCCTGGGCACCCGATATGCAAATCAGGCATTTCCCCTACGGCAACGCTACGCGTGCGCCGCCGCGAGGTACGCGAGCAGCACGGCCCGCAGTTCGCGGCGTTGCGCGGCGAAATCGAGCGCGGGCCCGAGCGTCAGCAGCGCCTGCGACAGCCCGCCGTAGCAGATCGTGTGAGCCATCCGCGCGAGCCCGTCGAGCCGCGCGGCCGGCGGCGGATCGGCCGCGTGGGCAAGCGCGTCGCGCCACAGCGCGACATAGGCGTCGTAATGCCGGCGATACGCGGCCAGCGGCGACACCTGGCGCTCCAGCACGAACAGCGCGCCCCACAGCGCCGCGTCGGCGGCGATCGTCTCGACCTGAAGATCGACCAGCGCGGCGGCAAGTTCGGCCCGCGGCGCACCGCGCAGCCGCTGCACGGCGTCGCGCAGCCGGTCGGCCAGCGCCAGCACGCGGCGGTGGATGCAGAGCGCCGCGAGGCTCTGCTTGTCGCCGAAATACTCGTAGAAGGTGCCGATGCTGACGCCCGCGACGGCCGCGATCTCGCGGATCGTCGCCTTCGCGTAGCCGCGTTCGAGCAAAAGCTGAACGAACGCCTGCTGCAGCGCGTCGGAACTCGCCTGCGCGCGCGACTGGCGCGGCCGGCGACGCAACGCGGGCGCGGGTTGCGCCGCCGGCGAGCCGGGCGGCGCCGGAACCTGAACATGTCGCGGCGGCATATTTGCTACTCTGAATTCAACAGGGAATACGTTTTACCGGAAGCCGGAACCCGCGCCGAAGCGCGCGCCGTGCGGCATCACGCCGGCTGACCGCGAAGCCTGAGACCGGAGACAACCGCGATGACCGACTCGACCCACGCCGTCACGAACCAGTTCGACGAACTCGTCGACTATAACCTCTTCGCGACGGATCTCGCGCTGCGCGACGCGCTCGCCCGGGCGGGCGCCGACTGGGCCGTGCCGCAGCTCGATGCGTACGGTGCGCGGCTCGGCAGCGCCGACACCGCGCGACTCGCCGACGAAGCGAACCGCCACACGCCGGAGCTGAACACGTTCGACCGGCGCGGCCGGCGCATCGACCGCGTCGACTTCCACCCTGCGTGGCACGCGCTGCTCGGCCAGTATCGCCACGAAGGCTTCGTGTCGCTCGCATTCCGCGATGCACGCCGCGGCCGCTGGGCCGCGACGGCCGCCGGCTTCTACCTGCACGGCCAGATCGAGGCCGGCACGCTGTGCCCCGCGACGATGACGCAGGCCGCGATCCCCGTGCTGCAGAAGGAGCCGGCGCTGTGGGACCTGCTGCGCGACAAGCTCTACAGCGACGACTACGATCCGCGCGACGTGCCGGTCGCCGACAAGCGCGCGATCTGGTTCGGCATGGGCATGACCGAGAAACAGGGCGGCTCCGACGTGCGGGCGAACACCACGCTCGCGACGCCGGTCGGCGCGGGCGGGCGCGGCGGCGAATACCGGCTGCGCGGCCACAAGTGGTTCTTCTCCGCGCCGATGTGCGACGCGCACCTCGTCGTCGCGCGCACCGAGGCCGGCAGCCCGTCGTGCTTCTACGTGCCGCGCTGGCGCCCGGACGGCACGAAGAACGCGGTCGAGATCCAGCGGCTGAAGAACAAGGTCGGCAACCGCAGCAATTCGAGCAGCGAGATCGAGCTGAACGACGCGTGGGGCATCATGCTCGGCGACGAAGGCCGCGGCATTCCCACCATCATCGAGATGGCCACCTACACGCGGCTGAACTGCGTGCTCGGCAGCGCGGCGATGCTGCGCCAGGGCGTCGTGCAGGCGATCGCGTACACGCGCCAGCGCCATGCGTTCGGCCGCGCGCTCGCCGAGCAGCCGCTGATGCGCACCGTGCTCGCCGATCTCGCGCTGGAGAGCGAGGCGGCGCTGTCGCTCGCGATGCGGCTCGCCGACGCGTTCGAACGCGACGACTCGCCGCGCGAACGCGCATGGAAGCGGATCGTCACGCCCGCCGCGAAATTCTGGGTCTGCAAGCGCGCGGTCGAGCTGACCGGCGAGGTGATGGAAGTGTTCGGCGGCAACGGCTACGTCGACGACGGCCCGATCGCGCGCCTGTTCCGCGAGGCGCCCGTCAACTCGATCTGGGAAGGCTCGGGCAACGTGATGTGCCTCGACGTGCTGCGCGCCGTATCGCGCGAGCCCGACGCGACCGCCGCGCTGTTCGACGAACTGGCCGACCTCGGCGCGGGCGAACCGCGCATCCGCGCGGCGCTCGACGGATTGCGCGCGATGCTCGCCGCCCCGGCCGACACGCTCGAAGCGTCGGGCCGCGTGTTCGCGCAGCGGCTCGCGCTCGTCGCGCAGGCGTGCCTGCTGCGCCGCGATGCGCCGGCGGCCGTCGCCGACGCGTTCGTCGCGACGCGGCTCGCCGCGCCCGACTGGGGCCGCATCGCGGGCGGCTTCGATCCGCACGCGATCGACGTCGCCGCGCTGCTGCAGCGCGCGTACCCGGCCTGACGCCGGCCCGTTCACCCGAACGCGCGTTCGTTCGCCCGCCCCGGAGCCTCGATGAACCTCGTCGCCGCCCTCGACCGCGCCGCCCGTGCGACGCCCGACAAGCCGTTTCTCGTCAGCGAATCCGCGACGATCACGTATGCGGCCGCGCGCGCGCGTTCGCACCGCGCGGCGGCCGTGCTGAGCGCGCTCGGCGTCGCGGCCGGCGACCGCGTCGCCGCGATGTGCTTCAACACGCCGGCCTTCGTCGACCTGATGTTCGGTGCGTGGCGGCTCGGCGCGGCGTTCGTGCCGATCAACCACAAGCTGCAGGCGCCGGAAGTCGACTACGTGCTCGAGCACAGCGGCAGCACCGCGCTGCTGTTCGACGTGGCGCTCGCGCCGGTGGTCGAGCGCCTCGTGCATCCGGCGCGGCGGCTCGTGACCGAGGGCGAGCTCGACGGCGTGCCGAACTTCGACACGATGTGCGCGACGATGGACGGCCTCGCGGGCATCGAGCCGGCCGATGACGACATCGCGCAGATTCTCTACACGTCCGGCACGACCGGCCGTCCGAAGGGTTGCGTGCACAGCCATCGCACGGTGACGCTCGCGGCGACGCAGGCGGCGCTCGCCATCGGGATCGGCCGCAACGAACGCACGCTGATGGCGATGCCGATCTGGCATTCGTCGCCGCTGAACAACTGGTTCGGCGGCACGCTGGTCGCGGGCGGCACCGTCGTGCTGCTGCGCGAATACCATCCGCTGCGCTTCCTGCAGACCGTCGAGCGCGAGCGCGTGACGCTGTATTTCGGCGCGCCGGTGTCGTACACGCTGCCGCTCGACACGATCGACGGCTTCGCGGCATTCGACCTGTCGAGCGTGCGCGCGTGGCTGTACGGCGGCGGCCCGATCGGCGCCGCGCAGGCCGAACGGCTCGCGCAAGCGTATCGCAGCCACGCGTTCTTCCAGGTGTACGGGATGACGGAAACGGGGCCGGCCGGCACGACGCTGTATCCGGACGAGCAGATCGCGAAGGCCGGTTCCATCGGCCGCCAGGGCGGCCCGGGCGTCGACCTGCGGGTCGTGCGAATGGACGGCGTCGATGCGCGGCCGGGCGAGACCGGCGAGATCTGGCTGAAGGCCGGCAGCATGATGCTCGGCTATCTCGACGACGCGGGCGCGACGCGCGCCGCGTTCGCGCCGGAAGGCTGGTACCGCACCGGCGACGTCGCGCGGATCGATCAGGAGGGCTACCTGTTCATCGTCGACCGGCTGAAGGACATGATCGTCACCGGCGGCGAGAACGTCTATTCGAAGGAAGTGGAGGACGTGCTCGGCGCGCATCCGGACATCGCCGAGGCGGCCGTCGTCGGCGTCCCGCATCCGGACTGGGGCGAGACGGTCGTCGCGCACGTCGTGATGCGGGCGAATGCGGCACCCGATGCGGATGCGCTGCGCACGTTCTGCGGCGAGCGGCTTGCCGCGTACAAGATCCCGCGCGAGTTCACGTTCGCGCAGGCGCTGCCGCGCACGCCGACCGGCAAGTTGCAGAAGTTTCTGCTGCGGGTGCGGGGGGACTGAGTATCCGGGATTGAGTCGGCGCACTTGTAAACCGCGCCCTCATACTCCAGTGCGAACCCGAAAGCGGGATACGGCATTGTTGCTTATCCGAGGTACCTGACCCAACGCGTTCGCGCACGCGCCCAATGCACCAGGCGGAACGGAACAAGTAATAGACGTTATCCGCTCTGAATCATATTCGTCCGATTGATCGACGTTTCGTATCTGGAATAGCGTCTCTAGGCAGCCATTCCATTTACTGAAACAGGGAAGCCGGATGAAAAACGAACTCAACGCACCGACTCATCTTTTCGCCACCGTTGGCGCACTCACAGAACGCGGAGGACGCGTCACCACCGCAACCAGCGGCCTGACCCTGGCTGGATTGGAAGTCGCTTGCGTCGGCGACGTAGTGACTTATGACGACGGCAGCGAGGCCCCGATTATCGACGGCGCGGGAAGCAACCATAGCAGAGGCAAGCCGTTCGCGTTGGTCGGTAGCCGGTTGAGCAACGGTGACCGCATTACCGAAACTCTGCGTACCTCGTGGGGCATTCACGTGCGGGATGGGCAACGCGTTGCGGGCCTATTCGACCCGGCCTATGTACCACCGCCCGCGCCGCCTGCTTACAGATTGGCGGTACGTGGTGCGACAACAGCGCGTGGCGGTGCATTGCGCGAGCCGTCCGGCACTTGGGAAGTAGCGCCGCACTTGGGCAAGGCTGGCACGGTGGGCGACCTGATCCACTATCCGGACGGTTCAACCGCACGCATTACGAGTGGTCTGGGTTTGGCCGACGGGCCCGACTTCGCGCCACTGGCATTCGTTGGCAGCGAACTCGATAACGGCGACACGATCACCGATAGCCCCGAGCGACAAGGCATCGCGTCGTCCGTCGTATTTAGCGTCGTCACCCGCTCGTCCGTGCCCCGCTGAGGTAGCGCCCATGATTCGCTACTTTCTTGCCAAAGGCGACCGCGCCAGGGAAGCGGTGATTGTCGAAGGCCTCGACACTGTGACCTGTTCCGATCCGCCGCCGAGGGTTCATATCGCCACGCTGGATTTGAAGACCTACTGTTCGACCTGCAAGCGTGAAGGGTACATCGCACCGCAAGGGCCGCGCTGGCCAGGTACCGGCCCGAACGGCAAACAATGGGCATTGAGCGGAGATATCAATGTCTGCGGATGCAACCCACCGCCGGTCTTCTACGCTGAACGCGGCATGCGAATGACTTTTACCGCAGGAGAGACTGCGACGCTGACTGGGCGCCAACCTGATGCAGCCAAGCGGTCATTTGTCGTACACGACGAGCAATTCACCTTGCTCGATGACTCCCGCCGCCCGCTCGCGAACATCCGCTACCGAATCGTTACCGACGCCGGGCAAATTTTCACGGGCACCACGGACACGGCCGGGCAAACACATCGAATCGCCACCGACGCCTCGGCAACGTTGAAAATCTATACGATGGAACATTGAAAAAATGAAAGATTTTGATGTGAATGACGGCGGAGAATGGTTCCTCGTACACTCAGGTGCAGCCACCAATACCAATCCCGGGTCGATGGGTGGAGGTGACGATCAATACCGAGAGAATATGTCACAACATGACAAACAAGGAATTCCGGGAAATGGTATTGAGTAAACGCGATCGAGCCGTTTCCCTCATCGACAAAAGAATCATGGATTTGCAGCGCTGGTCCAACGCCGATAAGGCACGCGTATTACAGTGGTTCGGCAGAACTGACGAAGGCACTCGCACAACACTATTAACAGGCCTGACTGCAATCGTCCGCGTGCTAAAGACACTCACGGGATACAATTTCACGCGATGGGATAGCGAGCGATTCAAACATATTGGATGCGTTCCAAATCCAAACAAATCGGGAGTCGCGGCATCAGTATGTTCGCCGGATACCGCAACTCATACGATCGCAATACATCCCGATTTTTGTACAATGCGAGACTTCTCATGGGAAAAAGATTCCATAGTTTCCACTTTGATTCATGAGGCGAGTCATTTTGATGACACAATGGGAACCAGGGATCATAGATATTTCATTGAGGAATGTCTGACGTTTGGAGCCGAGAATCCGAACCAAGCAATCAACAATGCCGACAGTATTGCAGGATACGTCATTTACAATTCTTAAGTTTATTCTTTGCCTAGGCCTTCTCACTTCCAGCCCGGTATTCGCCTGCATCGCCAGCGAGAATCTCGACATCTACTTTTCGAGAGATAGCTCGCACATATCGAACGCCGAAATCGTCCGCATTGCAAAATGGACAATCGACCAAAAACTCAATTACGCGAATCACCTGACCAAGGAAACAACGCTGATCAGCGGCCATGCCGAGGAAAGTGAACCGGAAGCACTGGCCCTTGCGCAATCAAGATTGCAAACCGCGTATGCGCTGCTGGAGCAACTCGGTTTTTTACGCGGAACCATCAAGAAGAGCGCCCGCGTCTATTCGCATGGCGACGTCGACAATGGGCGGCGTGTGGAAATTTCCTTCCTGCCCGATTGCCCTAACAAGTGCTGCGACGGCAAGTAACGTCATCCGGCCGCCATCACGGTGATGCGGTATCGACGTCCGCATGCGGCGCCCCTGTTGCACCACTGCCGGCAAGACTCCTATGTCCTGTCGGCCGTGTCCCACCAAAGAAAAAGCCACCGGCCCCATCGGGTCCGGTGGCTTTTTCGCATGAGGCGCGGGGCGACGCGTTACACCGCCGCCCGCGCGTCACATCACATCAAGCTGCTTACTTGCCGCCGATGCTCTTCAGCGGCTTCCACTCGCCCTTCTCGACCTTGTACATCGTGATGCCGCCGTTCTTCAGGTCGCCCTTCGCGTCATACGCGACGTGCGTCGACGTGACGCCGGCCATGTCGGTCTTCGCGAGCACCGGCAGGTACTTCGCCGGATCGGTCGAATCGGCCTTCTTCATCGCGTTCAGCATCGCCATCGCGCCGTCGTACGCGTACGGCGAGTACGTCTGCACGTCTTCGCCGAAACGCTTCTTGTACTTGTCGGCGTAGGTCTTGCCGCCCGGCATTTCTTCCAGCGGGAGGCCGGCCAGCGAAGCGATCGTGCCGTCGGCCGCGTTGCCCGCGATCTTCAGGAACGTCGGCGTCTTCACCATTTCGCCGCTCATCAGCGGTGCGTTGAAGCCCAGCGCCTTCATCTGCTTGACCATCGGCGCTGCCTGCGAATCCGCGCCGCCGTAGTAGACGAGGTCCGGCTTCGCCGCCTTCAGCTTCGTGAGAATCGCCTTGAAGTCGACGGCCTTGTCGTTCGTGAATTCGCGGTCGACGATCGTCGCGCCGCCGGCCTTCGCGGCCTTCTCGAACTGGTCGGCGAGACCCTGGCCGTAGGCCGTGCGGTCGTCGACGATCGCGATCTTCTTCATGCCGAGATCCTTCGACGCGAACGTGCCGGCCACCGAGCCCTGCTGCGTGTCGGACGTCATCATGCGGAAGGTCGTCTTGTAGCCTTGCTGCGTGTATTCCGGCGCCGTCGCCATCGCGATTTCCGGAATGCCCGCGTTCGCGTAGATACGCGAAGCCGGAATCGTCGTGCCCGAGTTGAAGTGGCCGAGCATGCCCTTGATGCCGTCGTCGACCAGCTTCTGCGCGACCGTCGTGCCCGTACGCGGGTCAGCCTGGTCGTCCTGCGTGCTCAGCACGAACTTCACCGGCTTGCCGCCGATCTTCGGGTTCGTCGCGTTGAAGTCTTCCAGCGCGAGCACGATCCCGTTCTGCATATCCTTGCCGTAGTGCGCCTGCGCGCCCGTCATCGGCCCTGCGTAACCGATCTTCACGTCATCCGCATGGGCCGTCCCCGCCAGCGACATGACCGCGACGAACGTCGCGCCTGCCACCTTTTTCATCGTGTGTTGCATAGCATCTCCTTGGTACCAGGGTAAATGGAGCGGCTTCGGGATCGCCTTGCCGCTTCCTTTGTTTGATCCGAACGGCAAGGATGATCAGCCGATCGTCATCAAATTCGCATTGCCGCCCGCCGCGGCCGTGTTCACGCTCACCGAGCGTTCCGTCAACAGCCGCTCGAGCGCGTAGTCTTCCGCGTCGCCGTTCTCGAACGCGCCCGCCGACACGCCCTGCACCGACACGATCGGGCCCGGCCGCTGCGCGACGTCCTTCACGAGCGTCTGCAGTTCGTCGCTGTCGCCTTCGAACAGCACCGCGTCGAACGGCGCGTCGGCCTGCTTGCGCACCGCCGCGTGCGCCTTCAGCGACGCCGGCAGCGCGGCGACCAGCGCCTCGCCCGCCGCGCCGGCGAACAGTGCGCGGTTGCCGGTCGCGAGCACCGCCGCGAACTGCGCACGCGCGCCGCCCGGCGTGGCCGCGACGCACAGCACCGTGCCGCGCGGGCCGAGTGTATACGTGTTTCGCTCGCCCGTCGGCCCGGTCAGCACCGCGGTCGCGCCGGCCGGCACCTGTGCGAGGTAGCCGTCGCAACGCGCGGCCAGCGCCGGCTCGCGCTGCTCGATCAGCCAGTCGCGCAGCATCGTGAGCGCCGCAGCCGGATTGCCGCGCGCATCGCTTTCGGTCGCGCCGTCCGCCACCAGCGACTGCGCGAGCGCGCGCGGCAGGCCCGACGGACGCGTCGCGAGCAGGCGCTGCAGGTACAGCGCGCCACCGGCCTTCGGGCCCGTGCCCGACAGCCCTTCGCCGCCGAACGGCTGCACGCCGACCACCGCGCCGATCACGTTGCGGTTCACGTAGATGTTGCCCACGTGCGCATTCGAGATCACGTGCGCGATCGTCTCGTCGATCCGCGTGTGGATGCCGAGCGTCAGCCCGTAGCCGGTCGCGCGGATCTGCTCGAGCAGCTTGTCGAGCTGGCTGCGGCGGTAGCGCACCACGTGCAGCACGGGGCCGAACACTTCGCGCTTCAACTCGTCGATGCTGCCGATCTCGATCAGCGTCGGCGGCACGAACGTGCCGTGCGCGCATGCGTCGGGCATCGGCAGTTGCGTGACCGTGTGGCCCTTGTCCTTCATCGCCGCGACGTGCGTGTCGATCGTCTGCTTCGCCTCGGCGTCGATCACCGGGCCGACGTCGGTCGACAGCCGGTCCGGGTTGCCGAGCGCCAGCTCGTGCATCGCGCCCTTCAACATCGTCAGCGTGCGGTCCGCGACGTCGTCCTGCAGACACAGAACGCGCAGCGCCGAACACCGTTGACCGGCCGAGTCGAACGACGACTGCATCACGTCCGCGACGACCTGCTCCGCGAGCGCCGACGAATCGACGATCATCGCGTTCTGGCCGCCCGTTTCCGCGATCAGCGGAATCGGCTTGCCGTCCGGGTCGAGGCGCGCGGACAGCGTCTTGTTGATCAGGCGTGCGACTTCGGTCGAACCGGTGAACATCACCGCACGCGTGCGCGCATCGGCGACCAGCGCCGCACCGACGGTCTCGCCGGTGCCCGGCAGCAGTTGCACCGCGCCGGCCGGCACGCCGGCCTCGCGCAGCAGGCGCACGGCTTGCGCGGCGATCAGCGGCGTCTGTTCGGCCGGCTTCGCGAGCACCGTGTTGCCGGCGGCGAGCGCCGCGGCGACCTGGCCCATGAAGATCGCGAGCGGGAAGTTCCACGGGCTGATACAGACCACGGGGCCGAGCGGGCGGTGCGTGTCGTTCGAGAACTCGCCGCGGATCTGCGCCGCGTAGTAGCGCAGGAAGTCGACCGCTTCGCGGATCTCGGCGATCGCGTTCGGCAGCGACTTGCCGGCTTCGCGCACGATCAGGCCCATCAGCGTGTGCATCTGCGCTTCGAGCAGGTCGGCGGCGCGCACCAGGCAATCGGCGCGCGCGTCGACCGGCGTCGCCTGCCAGATCGGCGCGGCGGCCACCGCGTGCGCGAGCGCCGCGCTCACGTGTTCGGACGTCGCTTCGCTGACCGTGCCGACCACGTCGCGCTGGTCGGCCGGGTTGCGCACGTCGCGCGCCGGCGCATTGGCGAGCGCGTCGTCGGCGAGCATCGGCGCCGCGCGCCACGGGTGGTGCGCGCTCGCGAGCAGCGCGGACGACAGCGACGCGAGACGGTGTTCGTTCGACAGGTCGAGGCCCATCGAGTTGGGACGCTCGTCGCCATACAGGTTGCGCGGCAGCGGGATCTTCGCGTGCGGCGCGCCGAGCGGCACGACCTTCGACGCTTCGTCGACCGGATCGGCAACGAGCTCCTTCACCGACACGGTCTTATCGGCGATGCGGTTCACGAACGATGTGTTCGCGCCGTTTTCCAGCAGACGGCGCACGAGGTACGCGAGCAGCGTCTCGTGCGTGCCGACCGGCGCGTACACGCGGCACGGGCGGTTCAGCTTGTCGCGACCGGTGACTTCCTCGTACAGCGGCTCGCCCATCCCGTGCAGGCACTGGAATTCGTACTGGCCCGGGTAGTAGTTCTGGCCCGCGAGTTGATAGATCGCGGCCAGCGTGTACGCGTTGTGCGTCGCGAACTGCGGGTACACGGCGTCCGGCGCGGCGAGCAGCTTCTTCGCGCACGCGAGGTACGACACGTCGGTGTAGATCTTGCGCGTGTAGACCGGATAGCCTTCGAGGCCGTCGACCTGCGCCCGCTTGATCTCGGTATCCCAGTACGCGCCCTTCACGAGGCGGATCATCAGGCGATGACGGCTGCGGCGCGCGAGATCGATCAGGTAGTCGATCACGAACGGGCAGCGCTTCTGGTAGCCCTGCACGACGAAACCGATGCCGTTCCAGCCGGCGAGCTCCGGATCGAAGCACAGCGCCTCGAGCAGGTCGAGCGACAGTTCGAGACGGTCGGCTTCTTCCGCGTCGATGTTCAAGCCGATGTCGTAGCGGCGCGCGAGCAGCGCGAGCGCGCGCACGCGCGGCAGCAGCTCGCTCATCGTGCGGTCCTGCTGCGAGCGCGAGTAGCGCGCATGCAGCGCCGACAGCTTGATCGAGATGCCCGGGCCTTCGTAGATGCCGCGGCCGCCGGCCGCCTTGCCGATCGCGTGGATCGCCTGTTCGTACGACGCGTAGTAGCGCTGCGCGTCCTCTTCGGTGGTCGCCGCTTCGCCGAGCATGTCGTACGAGTAGCGGAAGCCGCGCGCTTCGTACTTGCGGCTGTTCGCGAGCGCTTCGGAAATCGTTTCGCCGGTGACGAACTGCTCGCCCATCAGGCGCATCGCCATGTCGACGCCCTTGCGGATCAGCGGCTCGCCGCCGCGGCCGATCAGGCGCGTGAGCGCCGACGACAGGCCCGCTTCGCTGTTGGTCGTCACGAGCTTGCCGGTGATCATCAGCCCCCAGGTCGCCGCGTTCACGAACAGCGACGGCGCATGGCCGACGTGCGAGCGCCAGTCGCCCTTGCTGATCTTGTCGCGGATCAGCGCGTCGCGCGTCGCGCGATCCGGAATGCGCAGCAGCGCCTCGGCGAGGCACATCAGCGCGACGCCTTCCTGGCTCGACAGCGAGAACTCGTGGATCAGCCCTTCGACGCCGCCGCCCGAGCTCTTCTCGCGCAGCGCCTCGACCAGCTTCGTCGCGAGCGCCTGCACGTCCGCCTGCAGGTTCGCGGGCAAGCGCGCCTGGCCGAGCAGGAACGGCACGCACTCCGGTTCCGGACGGCGGTACGCGGCCGTGATCGCCGCGCGCAGCACCGATTGCGGCTGCACGTTCTGCGCGAACTCGAGAAACGGATGCGGCGAGTTGTCGTCGTCGCCGTCCGCGGCCTGACCGTCGGCGAGCTCCGTCACGCCGCTGTGGCCCGACAGCTCGGGCGGCAACTGGCCGTGCTCGATCCGCTCGAGATACGCGAAGATCGCCTGCTTGATCAGCCAGTGGGGAGTGCGCTCGAGACGCGCGGCGGCGTCCTTGAGGCGCGAGCGGAGAAGGTCGTCGACTTTGACGCCGAGAGTCGTGCTTGCCATGGTGGGTTCGTGCGCCGGTGCGAGCCCGGCAATGTGGTGTAAGAGGATGCGCGAAATCCTACGGCACGCAATAAAAAGGTGCAACCAAATTGCGAGATAGGTTGCACCCATAAGTTAGTCAATATAATCAGTCACTTACGCGGTTGCAACCTAGGGGTTGCCCGTGGTCGGAGGATCGGTGTTTTCCCTGATCGGGCCGGTTCGACACGCGCGTGCAACCTTCCGTATGCGCGCAAGCGGCCGAAAACCGGTAGCACTGCATGGTGTGACGCGGACCGATGCCGGCGGCGGGCAAGCAACGGGAGACAGTTCGGCGCGCCGGGCGGCTGGGGCTTCGCGGCATTCGGCAACGCGCCGTGGCAGGCGCCGCGCGGCGCCGCTCAGATATCCAGCGGATCGACCTCGACGCTCCACCGCAGCACGCCCTTCAGCGCGCGCAGCGCCGGCTGCCATGCACGCAGCGCATGCTGCAGCGCCGCCCGCGACGCGCTTTCGAGCAGCAATTGCGCGCGATGGACGTTCGCGACCTTGACGATCGTCATCGGCACCGCGTCGTAGACGGTCACGCGATCCGCGCCGGGCAGCCCCGGCAACGCGGCCGCGGCCTGCAGCAGGAACGCGAGCGCCGCGTCGAGCGTGCGCCCTTCGGCGCGCAGCAGCGCCTGGTAGACGAACGGCGGCAGGTGCGCGTCGCGCCGCTCGGCGAGCGTCGAATTCGCGAAGCCTACGTAGTCCTGCCGCCCGAGCGCGTGATACAGCGCGTGACGCGGGTAGCGCGTCTGCACCATCACCTCGCCCGGCAGCCCGGCGCGCCCCGCGCGGCCGCTCACCTGCATCAGCTGCGCGAACAGCCGCTCGCTCGCGCGGAAGTCGTGCGAGAACAGCGCGGTGTCGGCATTGAGCACGCCGACGAGCGACACGCGCTGGAAGTCGTGCCCTTTCGCGATCATCTGCGTGCCGACCAGGATGTCGACCTCGCCCGCGTGCACGTCGGAAAAAAGCGCCTGCGCGCTGCCCTTGCGGCGCGTGCTGTCCGCATCGATCCGCAGGATCCGCGCGCCCGGCACCGCTTCGGCGAGCGCCTCCTCGATGCGCTGCGTGCCGCGCCCGAGCGGCGCGATGTCGACGTTCCCGCACTCAGGGCACGAGCGCGGAATGCGCGCTTCCCAGCCGCAGTGATGGCAGCGCAGTGCGTGCTCGGGCTTGTGCAGCACGACGTACGCGCTGCAGCGCGGGCAACCGGCCACCCAGCCGCACGCGTCGCACGCGAGCTGCGGCGCGTAACCGCGCCGGTTCAGGAACACGAGGCTCTGTTCGCCGCGTTCGAGCCGCGCCTTCAGCGCCGCGACGAGCGGCCCGGACAGCCCGCCCATCGACGCGCGCCCGCGCCGCCGCTCCTCTTCGAGATCGATCAGCCGCACGGTCGGCAGCGTCGCGTCGGCCACCGCGCGGCGCGACAGCGTGAGACGCGTGTAGCGGCCCTGCTCGGCCTGCCACCAGCTTTCGAGCGACGGCGTCGCCGAGCCGAGCACGACCGTGATGCCGAGCTGCTTCGCGCGCCACACGGCCAGGTCGCGCGCCGAATAGCGCAGTCCTTCCTGCTGCTTGTACGCGGGCTCGTGCTCCTCGTCGACGACGATCAGCGCGAGCGTCGGCATCGACGCGAGCACCGCGAGCCGCGTGCCGAGCACGATCCGCGCGCGGCCGGTGTGCGCGGCGAGCCAGTTGCGCGCCCGTTCGCCTTCGGCGAGCCCGCTGTGCAGCGTGACGATCGCGTCGTCGGCGAGCGCACCCGCGAAGCGCGCGCGAAACGCGGCCTCGAACTGCGGCGTCAGGTTGATTTCGGGCACGAGCACGAGCGCCTGCGCGTCCGGCCGCGCGTCGAGCAGCGACGCGAGCGCATGCAGATAGACCTCGGTCTTGCCGCTGCCCGTCACGCCGTGCAGCAGGAACGGCGCGAAACCGTGCGCCGCGCGGATCGCGTCCAGCGCCTCGGCCTGCTGGTCCGTCAACGCCGGCGGCACAGTTCGTCCACCGTTTGTCGACAGGTTATCCACAGGTTTGGCCACAGGCGTATCGGCCCAGCCGATCTCCTCGACGTCGACCCAGCCGCGCGCCGCCCAGTCGTCGAGTGTCGCGGCCGCCTTCGGATGGAGCGCGCGCGCGTCGGGCAGCGTCAGCGAGCCGGTGTCGACGAGTGCCTGCGCGAGCCGGCGCAGCGCGGCGCCGCGCGCGGGCAACGCGTCGGGCAGCGCCGCGCGGCCGGCTTCGGTCGGCTGGTAGCGCACTTCCGGCGCGAGCAGCCGCCCCCAGCGCCCGGCGTCGCGCAACGCCTGCGGCAGCGCCGGCAACGCGACCTCGCCGCGCCCGCGCTGATAGTAATCGGCGGCGAACGACACGAGCGCGAGCCAGTCCGGCGACAGCGGCGGCAGGTCGGCGCAGATCGCGTCGACCGCGCGCAACCGCGACGGCGGCACATCGGTGTGAGTGGTGACTTCGCAGACGAGGCCGACGGCCTGCCGCTTGCCGAACGGCACCTGCACGAGCGTCCCGGGCACCGGCGCCGGCTGCGCGTCGCAGCGGTAGTCGAACAGCGTGGCGAGCGGATGATCGAGCGCGACGCGCAGGTAGGTGCCGCTCATTGCGGCGCTCCGGCGGCAGCAGCACGCGAAGTACGGACGGCTTGCATCCGCGCCCGCATCGCGACGGCGAACTTAAAGTAAAACTTCAGATTCGGCGCTAAGTTTTGGATTCGCATTAGGAATCGCCGTATACCCTGCCCAGCCTGTGGATAACTTTGTTGAGAACTCGCCTCTCAACGGCCGCAACGCGCGCGGGGCCGTGCTTTGCGCTGTTTTTCGCTGCTTGCTGCGGTGCCCCGCGAAGCCTTATTCCATAAGGCTGCTATTCAAATTACCGAACCATAGCGAGACAAATTGACCGATACGGGGCTCTACCGCGCTGCAACGTGGAAAATGTGTATAAGTCAAGTCTTGACAAGCACCGAATCGGCAGCGGGAGCGGGGTTGCGCCCTGTTTAGTTTCAGCAACGAAACGCTGTCATCCTGCAGTGCAGCATGACAGCGCTTGCGTTCAGCCCGCTGCTCCGCTACGGATCGCGCGGCTGTGGGTATGCACTTCGTCGACGAGTTCGGCGACGTGATCGGGCGACGTGAATTGCGAAATGCCGTGCCCGAGGTTGAACACGTGGCCCGGATGGTTGCCGTAGCTGTCGAGCACCGCGCGCGCCTGTTCGCGCACCGCGGCCGGCGGCGCGAACAGGATCGTCGGGTCGAGGTTGCCCTGCAACGCCACGCGCCCCGCGACGCGCTCACGCGCGGCGCCGAGGTTGACCGTCCAGTCGAGCCCGACCGCGTCGACGCCGGTCGCCGCGATCTCCTCGAGCCACAGCCCGCCGCCCTTCGTGAACGTGATCACCGGCACGCGCTCGCCATCGTGCTCGCGCTTGAGCTGCGACACCACGCGGCGGATATAGTCGAGCGAGAAGCGCTGATACGCGCCGTCGGCCAGCGCACCGCCCCACGTATCGAAGATCATCACGGCCTGCGCGCCCGCTTCGATCTGCGCGTTCAGGTACGCGGCCACCGCCTGCGCGTTCACGTCGAGGATCCGGTGCATCAGATCCGGGCGCGAATACGCCATCGACTTCACCGTGCGGAAATCGTCCGAGCCGCCGCCTTCGACCATGTAGCACGCGAGCGTCCACGGGCTGCCCGAAAAGCCGATCAGCGGCACGCGCTGACGGCCCTGAGCGTCGGTGAGCGCGCGGCGAATCTCGCGCACGGCGCCCGTCACGTAGCCGAGCGTCGCCTCGATGTCCGGCACCGCGAGCTTCGCAACGTCGGCCTCGGTGCGCACCGGATGCGCGAACTTCGGCCCTTCGCCGACCTGGAAGTCGAGGCCGAGCCCCATCGCGTCGGGAATCGTCAGGATGTCCGAGAACAGGATCGCGGCGTCGAGCGGGAAGCGCTCGAGCGGCTGCAGCGTCACCTCGGTCGCGTAGTCGGGATTCTTCGCGAGGCCGAGGAAGCTGCCGGCGCGCGCGCGCGTCGCGTTGTATTCGGGCAGGTAGCGGCCGGCCTGGCGCATCAGCCAGATCGGCGTGTAGTCGGTCGGCTCGCGCAGAAGCGCACGCAGGAAGGTGTCGTTGAGCAGGTTATGGGCCACGGTAGGAGCGACGATGCGAAGGCAAAGCGGCATTTTACCGGACAGCCGCGCTCGGGCTGCGCATGCCGATGCGATGGCGGCCATATGACGCGCGCGATGGCTCCGTTATGATCGGACGCTCATATCGAACCGAACGAAGGAGGAGACCGATGAAGACATTCGCCACGCTTGCCACGCTCGCTGCTGCCGCCGCGTTTTGCTGCGCCGCCGCGCACGCGCAGAGTACGGCCACTGCGGCGCCTGCGAGCGCCGCTACCGCCGGCTCGCGGCTCGACGACGTGCTCGCGCGCGGCGCGCTGCGCGTGTGCACGACGGGCGACTACAAGCCGTATTCGTACTATCGCGCGGACGGCCGCTTCGAGGGCATCGACATCGACATGGCCGAATCGCTCGCGAAATCGCTCGGCGTGAAGACCGACTACGTGAAGACGAGCTGGTCGAACCTCACCAACGACTTCGTCGCGAAATGCGACATCGCGGTGGGCGGCGTGTCGACGACGCTCGAGCGCCAGAAGCGCGTGTTCTTCACGCAGCCGTACGTGGTCGACGGCAAGACGCCGATCGTGCGCTGCGCGGATGCCGACAAATACCAGACCGTCGCGCAGATCGACCGGCCCGAGACCCGTGTGATCGTCAATCCGGGCGGCACCAACGAACGGTTCGCGAAGCAGTTCTTCACGCACGCGAACCTGACCGTCTATCCGGACAACGTGACGATCTTCAAGCAGATCCTCGCGGGCAAGGCCGACGTGATGGTGACGGATGCGTCCGAGACGCTGCTGCAGCAAAAGCTGAATCCGGGCCTGTGCTCGGTGCATCCGGACAAGCCGTTCCAGTTCGGCGAGAAGGCGTACATGGTGCCGCGCGGCGACGTCGTGTTCCAGCAGTACGTCGACCAGTGGCTGCATCTCGCGCGCTCGACCGGCGAGTACCAGGCCATTTCGGACAAGTGGCTGAAGTAGGCGGCCCGCGCCGCGGCGGCCGATAACGGGCACCGACCCCGCGGCCGCCGGGGTGCCGACATCTCGCCGGAAGCGGCGGCCGCCCGGCCGCCGTTACACCTTCCGTCCGAGCCGCCGCCCTTCGCCATCGGCTCAAAACCCGCCGATTGGCCGAACGGCCGACTTCCGCGCATTCCGATCACGTTTCAAAATCTTTCTGACGAATGAATCGTCATGCGCGGTATCGGTCGCGCCGTGCACTTTCTCGCGTGAAAATCGGCAATTCATCGCGCCCGATACGCGTGAAAAACGCATCGCGCGCACACCCTGAAAACGCGATGGAAAATATGGGTAAAAATGACCTTTTTCAGGACCCCGAAAACAGCAAAAAATCCCGGAAAGCCTTATCTGGCGGGCGTTACAACCTGAAACACTTTGTTACCGCGACGGGTCATTAATTCGCCCACAATGGCCTCAACGGTTTCAACACGGATGCGGTCTCGTGTGCCAAGTGTGAGCGGACGCGAAGCGCTGCGAGCCAGTCGGTCACGTACCGAAGCCCTTCCGGGGGGCATCCCTGTTGGAGTCGTTTCCGGCCCCCCGCCGGACTCGGTTTCATCTTTGGTCTCCTCGCGCTAACCCCGTAGCGTGTGGTTTTTAGCGGGCTAATAAGCCCGCTTTTTTTCGTCCATCGAAAACGTAACGGCCTGCACAGGCCGCCACGTTTTTCCCGCATTTTCCGGCATCGTCCCGCTTCAAGCGGTCTTCTGCACGTCGAGCTTCAGCTCCTCGATCATCCGGTCGCGCATCACGAACTTCTGCACCTTGCCCGTCACCGTCATCGGCAGCTCGTCGACGAAGCGGATATAGCGCGGGATCTTGTAGTGCGCGATCTGCCCGTTGCAGAACGCGCGCACGTCGTCCTCGGTCATCTGCTCGTCCGCGCGCAGCACGATCCACGCGCACAGCTCCTCGCCGTACTTCGCATCGGGCACGCCGAACACCTGCGCGCTCTGGATCTTCGGATGCCGGAACAGGAATTCCTCGATTTCGCGCGGATAGACGTTCTCGCCGCCGCGAATCACCATGTCCTTCAGGCGGCCGACGATGTTGCAGTAACCGTCCGCATCGAGCGTCGCGAGGTCGCCGGTATGCATCCAGCCGTCGACCAGCACCTCGCGCGTCTTCGCGTCGTCGTCCCAGTAGCCGAGCATCACCGAATAGCCCTTCGTGCACAGCTCGCCCGTCGCGCCGACCGGCACGATGTCGCCGCTCGGATCGACGATCTTCACTTCGAGATGCGGCTGGATGCGGCCGACCGTCGTCGTGCGCTTCTCCAGCGGATCGTCGGTCGAGCTCTGGAACGACACGGGGCTCGTCTCCGTCATCCCGTACGCGATCGTGATTTCAGAAAGGTGCATCTGCGACACGACGCGCTTCATCGTCTCGATCGGGCACGGCGAGCCGGCCATGATCCCGGTGCGCAGCGTCGACAGGTCGAATTTCGCGAATTCCGGATGGTCGAGCTCGGCGATGAACATCGTCGGCACGCCATGCAGCGCGGTGCAACGTTCTTCGGCCACCGCCGCGAGCGTCGCGACCGGATCGAACGCTTCGCCGGGGAATACCATCGCGGCGCCCTTCGACACGCACGCGAGCACGGCCAGCACCATCCCGAAGCAGTGATAGAGCGGCACCGGGATGCAGAGCGAATCCTGTTCGGTGAAACGCATCGCCATCGCGATCGAGCGCGCGTTGTTGACGACGTTGCGGTGCGTGAGCGTCGCGCCCTTCGGGCTGCCGGTCGTGCCGCTCGTGAACTGGATGTTGATCGGATCGTTGGCCGAGAGCGTCGCGCCGATCGCATCGAGCAGCGCCGGATCGACGGCCCGGCGGCCACGCGCCATCACGTCCGCGAAGCGGAACATGCCGGCAGGCGCCACCTCGCCCATCGACACGATCGTGCGCAGGCTCGGCACGCGCGCCGCATGCAGGTCGCCCGGCGTCGCGGTCGCGAGCTCCGGCGCGATGGTCTGCAGCATCTCGACGTACGCGGAGCTCTTGAAGCGCTCGGCCGCGATCACGGCCTTGCAGCCGACCTTGTTCAGCGCGTATTCGAGTTCCGACAGCCGGTAGGCCGGATTGATGTTGACGAGCACCGCGCCGATCCGCGCGGTCGCGAATTGCGTGAGCAGCCATTCGCTGCGGTTCGGCGACCAGATGCCGACGCAGTCGCCCTTCACGATCCCGAGCGCGGCGAGCCCTGCCGCCAGCACGTCGATCTCGTTCGCGAACTCGCGCCAGGTCCAGCGCACCTGCTGCTCGCGGAACACGACGGCCGGGCGGTCGGGAAAGCGGCCGGCCGTGTCGAGCAGGAACCGGCCGATCGTCGCTTCGGATAGCGGCACGTCGGTTGCACCACGCACGTACGACAAGCCGTTCTCGGGCGCGATCAGCGCGCCCACGCCAAGGTCTGCTGCCATGAATGTCTCCGTCCTTTGGGTCTGATCGGCCCGCGCGCGTGCTGCGCGCCTCCGCCGCAACGCTCGCGACGGGCGGCCTCACCGCGGATGATGCCGCGCTCCGCTGACGGTACTCTGACATCAAATCGCGGCGGACGGATGAAATAGCACGATCGGACGCAATGATCCGGCCCGAAAAACGCAGACGAAATGCGGGCGAAACACGGAGGAAGCGTGGACGAAGCCCAGACGAAAAAAAAGCAGCCCGAAGGCTGCTTTCTTTCGCGGGATACGCGGCGCGGCTCAGTGCCGGCTGCGGATCTTCGCCAGACGCTGGATCGCCTCGAGCTGCGCCATCGCGGTCGCGAGCTCGGATTGCGCTTTCGCGAGGTCGAGATCCGACTTCGCGTTCTGCAGCGTTTCCTCGGCACGCTTGCGCGCTTCCTCGGCTTTCGCCGCGTCGAGGTCCTTGCCGCGGATCGCGGTATCGGCGAGCACCGTCACGGCGCCCGGCTGCACTTCGAGAATGCCGCCCGCGACGAACACGAATTCGTCGTTGCCGCCCTCGACCTCGATGCGCACCGCACCCGGACGAATCCGGGTAATGAGCGGCGTGTGACCCGGCAGAATGCCCAGCTCACCCGTTTCGCCCGGCAGCGCGACGAATTTCGCCTCGCCCGAGAAGATCTGCTCTTCCGCGCTGACGACGTCTACTTTGATGGTTGCCATATCGACTCCAATCTCATCCACGGGTTGAGCGTATTGCGGCCGGCGCAGGCGGCCGGAATACAAGTCATTGCTGACTCATTGCTCCGGCCGGCGCTCGCCGGCTTGCGACTCACTCAAGCCCTTACTGGATCTTCTTGGCCTTTTCGAAGGCTTCGTCGATCGTGCCGACCATGTAGAACGCCTGTTCCGGCAGGTGGTCGCACTCGCCGTCGACGATCATCTTGAAGCCGCGGATCGTTTCCTTCAGCGGCACGTACTTGCCCGGCGAGCCCGTGAACACTTCAGCGACGTGGAACGGCTGCGACAGGAAACGCTGGATCTTACGCGCACGGGCGACCGACAGCTTGTCTTCCGGCGACAGTTCGTCCATGCCCAGAATCGCGATGATGTCGCGCAGTTCCTTGTAGCGCTGCAGCGTCTGCTGAACGCGACGGGTGATCGAGTAGTGCTCTTCACCGATCACGTTCGGGTCAATCTGGCGCGACGTCGAGTCGAGCGGGTCGACCGCCGGGTAGATACCCAGCGAAGCGATGTCACGCGACAGAACGACGGTTGCGTCCAGGTGGCCGAAGGTCGTCGCCGGCGACGGGTCGGTCAAGTCGTCCGCAGGGACGTACACGGCCTGGACCGACGTAATCGAGCCCTTCTTGGTCGACGTGATGCGCTCTTGCAGCTTGCCCATTTCTTCAGCCAGCGTCGGCTGATAGCCCACTGCCGACGGCATACGGCCGAGCAGTGCCGACACTTCGGTACCGGCCAGCGTGAAACGGTAGATGTTGTCGACGAAGAACAGCACGTCGAGGCCTTCGTCACGGAAGTGCTCGGCCATCGTCAGGCCGGTCAGCGCGACGCGCAGACGGTTGCCCGGCGGCTCGTTCATCTGGCCGTACACCAGCGCGACCTTGTCGAGAACGTTCGAGTCCTTCATTTCGTGGTAGAAGTCGTTCCCTTCACGGGTACGCTCGCCCACGCCCGCGAACACGGAGTAACCGCCGTGTTCCTTCGCGATGTTGTTGATGAGCTCCATCATGTTGACGGTCTTGCCCACGCCTGCACCACCGAACAGGCCAACCTTGCCGCCCTTTGCGAACGGGCAGATCAGGTCGATGACCTTGATACCCGTTTCGAGCAGTTCGGTCGACGGCGACAGTTCGTCGAACGCCGGTGCCTTCTGGTGGATCGAACGCGTCACGTCGCTGTCGATCGGGCCGGCTTCGTCGATCGGACGGCCGAGCACGTCCATGATTCGGCCGAGGGTCGGCTTGCCGACCGGCACCGAGATCGGCTTCGCCGTGTTCTTCACGGTCAGGCCGCGGCGCAGGCCGTCGGATGCACCCAGACAAATGGTACGGACCACGCCGTCACCCAGCTGCTGCTGGACTTCGAGCGTCAGTTCCGAGCCATCGAGAATGAGCGCGTCGTAGATCTTCGGCATGCTGTCGCGCGGGAATTCCACGTCGATAACGGCGCCGATGCACTGTACGATCTTGCCTTCTACCAAAGCAGCAGTACTCATCGCTTTTCCTTTAAATACCTGATTCTTTACTCGCGCAAAGGCGCAGTTGTCGTCCCGGGCGCGCGCTTAAACAGCGGCTGCGCCGCCGACGATCTCCGACAGTTCTTTCGTGATCGCGGCCTGACGGCTCTTGTTGTACACGAGCTGCAGTTCGCTGATCACCGTCTTCGCGTTGTCGGACGCGGCCTTCATCGCGACCATGCGCGCCGATTGCTCGGACGCCATGTTTTCCGCGACGGCCTGGTACACCAGCGCCTCGACGTAACGCACGAGCAGTTCGTCGACGACTGCCTGCGCGTCCGGCTCGTAGATGTAGTCCCACGACGTCGCCGGCGTACCGTCATCGGCTTCGAAGTGGTCCGACGACAGCGGCAGCAGCTGCTCGATCACGGCTTCCTGCTTCATCGTGTTGACGAAGCGCGTGTAAGCGATATAAACCGCCGACAGCTTGCCTTCCGAGTACAGATCGAGCTGCGTCTTCACGGCGCCGATCAGCTTGTCCAGGTGCGGGGTGTCGCCGAGGTGCACGACCTGCGACATCACCTTCGCGCCGAAGCGGTTCAGGAACCCGAGGCCCTTGCCGCCGATCGCGGTGGCTTCGACCTTCTGGCCCTTCTCTTCCAGCTCCTTGAACTTCTGCACCGTCGCACGCAGCACGTTGGTGTTCAGACCACCGCACAGACCCTTGTCCGTCGTGACGAGGATGATGCCGGCCGTCTGCGCGCCGTCGTTCGCCACCATGAACGGGTGACGGTACTCGGGGTTCGCACGGCTCATGTGCGCGGCGATGGCACGGACCTTGTCCGCATACGGACGAGCGGCGCGCATGCGTTCCTGCGCGCGACGCATCTTCGATGCAGCCACCATCTCCATCGCCTTCGTGATCTTGCGCGTGTTCTGCACGCTCTTGATCTTGCCGCGAATTTCCTTCATTCCAGCCATAGCTTGCTCCTTTGCGCCCCGAGTTAGCGCTTTAGCGCTTTACTCGGGGCTCATGCATCGCTCACCGAAGCGGCGCGGGTGCTCGGCACCCGCGCGGCCTCAGTGTGTCACTCGCGGATCAATAGGCACCGGACTTCTTGAAGGCTTCGATCGCCGAGCGCAGTGCGCCTTCGTCGTCCTTCGAGAGATCCTTGGTGTCTTCGATGCGCTTGATGAGGTCAGCGTGGCTGGTCTTCAGGTTGTCGCGCAGGCCCTTCTCGAACGACAGCACTTGCTTGACGTCGAGGTCGTCGAGGTAGCCGTTGTTCGCGGCGTACAGCGACACGGCCAGTTCCCAGACCTGCAGCGGCTGGTACTGCGGCTGCTTCAGCAGTTCCGTCACGCGGCGGCCGCGCTCGAGCTGCTTGCGGGTCGCTTCGTCGAGGTCCGATGCGAACTGCGCGAATGCGGCCAGTTCACGGTACTGCGCGAGGTCGGTACGGATACCGCCCGACAGCTTCTTCACGACCTTCGTCTGAGCAGCGCCACCGACGCGCGACACCGACACGCCGGCGTTGATTGCCGGGCGGATGCCTGCGTTGAACAGATCGGTTTCCAGGAAGATCTGGCCGTCGGTAATCGAGATCACGTTCGTCGGAACGAACGCGGTCACGTCGCCAGCCTGCGTTTCGATGACCGGCAGTGCCGTCAGCGAACCGCTCTTGCCCTTCACTTCGCCGTTCGTGAACTTCTCGACGTACTCTTCCGACACGCGAGCCGCACGCTCCAGCAGACGCGAGTGCAGATAGAACACGTCGCCCGGGTACGCTTCACGGCCCGGCGGACGGCGCAGCAGCAGCGAGATCTGACGGTATGCCCAAGCCTGCTTGGTCAAGTCGTCATAGATGATCAGCGCGTCTTGGCCACGGTCGCGGAAGTATTCGCCCATCGTGCAGCCGGCGTACGGCGCCAGGTACTGCATGGCAGCCGAATCCGATGCCGAAGCGGCGACGACGATCGTGTATTCCATCGCGCCCGTTTCTTCGAGCTTGCGAACCACGTTCATGATCGACGAAGCCTTCTGGCCGATCGCGACGTAGATACAGATCAGGTCCTTGCCCTTCTGGTTGATGATCGCGTCGAGCGCCACCGCGGTCTTGCCGCACTGACGGTCGCCGATGATCAGCTCACGCTGGCCACGGCCGATCGGCACCATCGCGTCGATCGACTTGATGCCCGTCTGCACCGGCTGCGACACCGACTTGCGCCAGATCACGCCCGGGGCGATCTTTTCGATCGCGTCGGTCAGCTTCGCGTTGACCGGGCCCTTGCCGTCGATCGGGTTGCCGAGCGCGTCGACCACGCGGCCGACGAGTTCCGGACCCACCGGGACTTCCAGAATGCGGCCCGTCGTCTTGACGATGTCGCCTTCCGAGATGTGTTCGTATTCGCCGAGAATCACCGCGCCGACCGAGTCGCGCTCAAGGTTCAGCGCGAGACCGAACGTGTTGCCCGGAAACTCGAGCATTTCGCCCTGCATCACGTCCGACAGGCCGTGGATACGCACGATACCGTCGGTCACGGAGATCACGGTGCCCTGGTTGCGAACGTCTGCGCTCGCTTCAAGGCCCTGGATCCGGCTCTTGATCAGCTCGCTGATCTCAGAGGGATTGAGTTGCATTATTCGCTCCTGATAGTCAATTCTGTTGCGTGCCGGCGTGGCGCTCAGGCGGTCAAGGCAGCCTGCATCGATGCGAGGCGCGCGCGAACCGAGGTGTCGAGCACTTCGTCGCCGACCGTCACGCGCACGCCGCCGATCAGCGACGAATCGACTTCGACCGTCGGTTTCAGCTTGCGCTTGAACTTGCGTTCGAGGCCCGAGACGAGACTGTCGAGATCCGCGCCGTTCAGCGGGAACGCGCTCACGATCTCGGCGTCGGCTGCGCCTTCACGTTCGTTCTTGAGCGCCTCGAACTGCTCGGCAATTTCCGGCAGCAGCGCGATGCGATGATTGTCGACCAGCATCTGCACGAAGTTCTTCGCTTCGGCGCCGGCCGCGAGCGGCGACTTGGCCGCAGCAAGCAGCAACTCGGCTACTTGCGTGCGCGTCACCTTCGGGCTCGACGCGACCGACAGCACTTCCGGCAGACGCGCAACCTGGGCCAGCTCTTGCACGAGCGTGGACCAGGCGGCGATGTCACCGCCCTCGGCCACGCGGAACAGCGCTTCTGCGTAAGGGCGGGCGATGGTTGCAAGTTCGGCCATGATCAGAGCTCGGCTTTCAGTTGATTCAGCAGTTGGGCGTGGGCCGTTTGATCGACTTCGCGCTTCAGGATCTGCTCGGCGCCCTTCACGGCCAGCGCGGCGACTTCGCCACGCAGCGCTTCGCGCGCCTTCACGATTTGCTGTTCTGCTTCCGCCTTCGCCTGGGCGACGATGCGGGCGGCTTCAGCCTGGGCGTTGGCCTTGATTTCCTCGGCGACCGCCTGGGCACGCTTTTCAGCGTCGGCGATGCGCTGCTGGCCGTCGTTGCGGGCCTGCGCGAGTTCCTGGTCCACGCGCTTGTGCGCTGCGTCGAGTTCCGCCTTGCCCTTCTCCGCGGCGGCGAGGCCGTCGGCGATCTTCTTCGAACGTTCGTCGAGGGCGTTGATCAACGGCGGCCACACGAATTTCATCGTGAACCACGCGAGGACCAGGAACACGACCATTTGCGCAAACAGAGTTGCGTTGAGATTCACGGTGTTTCCTTATCTGCTATTCCGGAAAAATGAAACGGTAAGGCGCTCATCGAGTTGCATTCGATCAGCGCCCCAAGTCTCCGTTCCGCCCTGCGCCGGCTCACGCCGGACGCATATTTCCGAGGAACCTTAGCCTGCGAGCTTCGACAGGAGCGGGTTCGCGAACGCGAACAGCATTGCGACACCAACGCCGATCAGGAATGCAGCGTCGATCAGACCAGCCAGCAGGAACATCTTCGTTTGCAGCGGGTTGATGAGTTCCGGCTGACGTGCGCAGGCTTCGATGTACTTGCCACCCATCAGCGCGATACCGATACAGGCGCCGATTGCACCCAGGCCGATGATGATGCCGATACCGATGGCGGTCAGACCCTGGATGTTGGCGATGTAAGCTTGCATGATCACTCCTTTGTGAAAAGACTTGGAACTGGGATTTAAAAAACTAAAACGGAAACTCTTTCTTGCACGCCGCGCTTAGTGCTTGTCGTGCGCCTGGCCGAGATACACCAGCGTCAGCATCATGAAAATGAATGCCTGCAACAGAACAATCAGGATGTGGAAGATTGCCCAGACGCTACCCGCGATCACATGACCAACGAAGCCGAGGAACGTTGCGTCGCCACCGAAGCTCCACATGCTGCCGAGCAGGGCGATCAACAGGAACAACAGCTCACCCGCGTACATGTTGCCGAACAGCCGCATACCGAGCGAGACGGTCTTCGCGAGATATTCGACAATGTTGAGCGCGAGGTTCGGGATCCACAGCAGCGGGTGCGCGCCGAACGGTGCCGACAGCAGCTCGTGCACGAAGCCGCCCGCGCCCTTGATCTTGATGCTGTAGTAGATCATCAGGACGAACACGCCGAGCGCGATGCCGAGCGTGCCGTTCAGGTCGGCCGTCGGGACGATGCGATGGTGGGAAATCACGTCCGACAGACCGAGCAGGCCGATCACGCGGCCCGGCAGGTCGACCGGGAGGAAGTCGAGGGAGTTCATCAGCGCAACCCACACGAACACCGTGAGGGCGAGCGGCGCGATGAAGGTGCGATTGCCGTGGACGATGGCCTTCGACTGGTCTTCGACCATTTCGACGAGCATCTCGATCGCGCACTGGAAACGGCCCGGCACGCCCGACGTCGCCTTGCGGGCGGCCAGACGCAGCAGGACGATCGTCACGATGCCGCATACGATCGACCAGAACAGCGTGTCGAGATTCCAGACGTGAATGTCGAAAATCGACGTCTGATGCGAGGTGGAGAAATTCTGCAAGTGGTGCGCAATGTACTCGGACGGATCCGGACCGCGCGTGCCTTCGCTAGCTGCCATATCGTTAATGCCACCCAAATTGTCGAAAATCGTTTTGCCCGTTCCGCAACACGCTATTGCGGGAACGGGCCGGTGCGGTTCGTTGTCGAAACCGCACGCTGCTTGTTCCTTACCGCCAGGCCAGCGCGATCCAGTACGTCTTCAGCACGACGAGGTACGTGACGAGGAACGGCACCCAGTGCACGCCGGCCCAGCCGAACGCCACCGCGGTGAACATCCCGATCGTCAGAGCCAGCTTCAGGGCTTCGCCCATCACCCAGCTCATCACGGTGGCCGAGCCACCTGCCTTCAGTCGTGCCACGAATACCGCACTGGGCACCCAGCCGATCGCTCCGCCCAGAAACGCGGATTGCGCAGCGGCGCCCGGCGACTTCGAAAACAGCCACCACGCCAGCGTTGCAACCAGGGACAGGACCACTTGCGCGAACACCACCTTGTAGGGGGTCACGCGCGAGGGCTTGCTCACGTTCGGACCGAACAGCCTTTCGGCCTCTGCCCGTGTAAGCGGAACGATGTTGTTATCTTGCTGCTCGACATCCCAGTCATCGTCGGATTCACGCTGCGCGCCGGCCGCCGAAGCGGTGCGTTGCGTGCGCTGATCATCGTGCCTGTCGTCCGGCGCCTGACCCGCCATCGCAATCTTCCGCTGAAATCCTTGAACCCGGCCCCAAGCTTTCTGAAAGCTTTCAGGGGTGCCTAGCTAACAAATCCGGGCGATTGTAAGCGATAGTTGCAAGTGATTCAAGGCTTTAGACGCGACAAAAACCTGCATAAAACGACGCCTCATGATGTGAAAAAACACCCGATTCGACGACGTACGATGACAGTTGTAAGGTCGGTTTTTTGCACCGGTATTTCTTGTGCGAAAAAGTCCGGTGACGGCGGAAATGACGGGGAAACGACGCCCGCTGCGGGCCAGCAGGAAGCGGCGCGATCGCCGCCAGGCATCCGCTGCCATGGAGTCGTCGGGAACGACTCGGCGCGACACGCCGGAACACGCAAGACGCCGCAATCAAGCCATCGCGCCGGCGCGAGAAACTCGACCGGTTGCTCGCGCATCGATTCGTCCAATCAGTTGTCGCGCCGCCACAGAAGTTCGACTGTGGGCCGCAGCACTTATCAACAATCCTTGATCACTGCGGACGCTGTGCGCCCCGTCCGCCGCCCGAACGGCACACCTGTGCGGCGCGCATCGGCCTCGCTCAACCGTGCATGAGCAACCACGCGCCGAGCGCCGCGCTCACCAGCGCGAACGGAATCGAAACGAGGTGGAACGGCAGCCACATGCGCGGCTCCTTCGCGAGACGCACCGCGATCAGGTTCGCGAGCGAGCCGATCGCGAAACCGAAGCCGCCGACCGATACGCCGAATGCCAGCGCGCGCCAGTCGTGCGTGAACTCCGACAGCAGAATCGCGGCCGGCACGTTGCTGATCACCTGCGACAGCGCCGCGCCGGCGGCGTAGACGCGCAGCGGCGAATCGAGTTGCGCATGCGCGACCGCATCGTGCACGACGGGCAGCGCAGCCGCGCTGCGCAACACGACGAACATCAGCACGAAGATCAGCAGCAGCAGCCAGTCGATCTTCAGGACTGCGTCACGTTTGACGGCGAGCAGCACGATCGCGACACCGACGAGGCCGGGCAGCGGATGGTGCGCATCGGCGAGCAGCACGAACGCGGCGAACAGCACCGCCGCGATCAACGCGTGCATGCGTTGGACGGGAAAGGACGCGGCGTCGCCGGACAGGTCGAGCGGCTTCGCGCGAAACATCAATGCGGTCAGCACGAGCAGCAGCGCCATCAGCGCGAGCGCGAGCGGCCCGAGCGTGACCACGAAACGGCCGAACGACACGCCGCTCAATTGCCACAGGAACAGATTCTGGGGATTGCCGAGCGGGGTCGCGACGGACCCGGCGTTGACGGCCAGCGCGACGACGATCACGAGCCGCCGGAACGGCAGCGGTGTCAGCGCGCGCAGCGACACCATCAACGGTACGACGACGAACAGCGCGACGTCGTTGGTGAGCCACATCGACAGCACGGCGGCGAAGCCGACAAGCAGCATCGCGAGCCCTCGCTCGGAATGCACGTGATGCACGATGCGATGCGCGAGCCACATCAGGCAGCCGGACAACTCGAGCGCCTTGGTCAGCATCAGCAGGCCCGCGAGCGTCGCGACCGTCTGCCAGTCGACGCGGTCGGCCAGTACCGAAAATGGTTGCGGACGCACCCATTGCAGCACGATCAGGCCAAGCGCCAGCACCGACAGTACCGGTTCCTGCGCGAGCCAGCCGAGCCACCGGCGCGGCGCCGGTGCGCCCGTTTGCTCCATGGGTTGCCCGTTACTCTTCGGTCGCGACGTTGCCGCGCAGGCGCGCGAGAATGCCCTCGAGCGCGTCGAGGTTGCCGAAGTCGATCAACACCTGCCCGCGCCCGCGGCGGCCCAGCTTGATCTTCACCGTCGACGCGAGCAGGTCTGACAACTCCTCTTCGAGACGACGTGTATCGCGGCCGCCGTCGTCCTTCGCACGCGCCTTCACGGCCGGCGCTTCCTTCGTCGTATGTGCGACGAGCTTCTCGGTCTCGCGCACCGACATGCGCTTGTTGACGACCTGATGCGCGAGCGTGATCTGCGTGGCCGCGTCGACCGCGAGCAGCGCGCGTGCGTGCCCCATGTCGAGATCGCCGGCCAGCAGCATCGTCTGCACGGGTGACGCGAGGTTCAGCAGGCGCAGCAGGTTCGACACCGCGCTGCGCGAACGGCCGACCGATTCGGCAGCCTGTTCGTGCGTGAAACCGAACTCGTCGAGCAGGCGCTGGATGCCGTGCGCCTCTTCGAGCGGATTCAGGTCCTCGCGCTGAATGTTCTCGATCAGCGCCATCGCGGCGGCGGCCTGATCGGATACGTCTTTCACGAGCACCGGCACTTCATCGAGGCCGGCCAGGCGCGCCGCGCGGAAACGCCGCTCGCCCGCGATGATCTCGTATTTGTCTGACGAAATGGGCCGTACCAGGATCGGCTGCATCACGCCCTGCGCGCGAATGCTGGCCGCGAGCTCCTGCAGGCTGCCTTCGTCCATCCGCGTACGCGGCTGGTACTTGCCGGCTTGCAGCTTGCCGAGCGCGAGCGTGTTCGGTGCGCCTTCGATCTTCACCGCTTCGGTGATATCGGCACTGCCGCCGAGCAGCGCTTCGAGGCCACGTCCCAAGCCCTTCTTCTTTGGTACCGCGTTCATGTCTTTCTTCCTCGCTTCGCTCATGTCCGGATCACGACACCTCGAACGCGCGCACGCGTTCGATCATCTCGGCACCGAACTGGATATACGCCTGCGCACCGCGCGAGCTGCGATCGAACACGACGCCCGGCAACCCGTAACTCGGCGCTTCCGCCAGACGCACGTTGCGCGGAATCACCGCGTCGAACACCTTGTCGCCGAAGTGCGCTTTCAGTTGATCGGAGACTTGCTGCTGCAGCGTGATGCGCGGATCGAACATCACGCGCAGCAGGCCGATGATCTTCAGGTCGCGATTCATGTTCGCGTGGACCTGCTTGATCGTATTGACGAGGTCCGACAGCCCTTCCAGCGCGAAGTACTCGCACTGCATCGGGATCACGACGCCGTGCGCCGCGCACAGGCCGTTCAGCGTCAGCAGCGACAGCGTCGGCGGGCAATCGATCAGCACGAAATCGTAGTCGTCGGCCACGCGCTCGAGCGCGGCCTTCAGCCGGCGCTCGCGATTGTCGATGCTGATCAGCTCGATCTCGGCGCCGGACAGCTCGCGGTTCGCGGGAAGCACGTCGTAGGTGACGCCTTCCGGACGCACGCGCGCGTCGGTCACCGACACGCCATCGACCAGCACTTCGTACACGGTCGCTTCGCAGGCGGCCTTGTCGATCCCGCTGCCCATCGTCGCGTTGCCCTGCGGGTCGAGATCGATCAACAGGACTCGTTGCTCCTGCGCTGCAAGGCTTGCGGCGAGATTGACCGATGTCGTCGTCTTGCCGACGCCCCCCTTCTGGTTCGCAACGCAGAAGATCTTTGCCATCGTTGGTGTGTTCCCTTTACCTTCAAACAAACGGCGCGCTACCGCGCGCCTTCAATTCGCGTCGTCGACGGCCACTTCGAACAGATGCCGCTCCGCATCGAGCATCGGCACCGCCAGCCGGATCGTCTGCTTGACGTGGCTGCCTTCCGGCAACCGCGCAATCTCGTCGTCCGGGTGAACGCCCTTCATCGCCCAGATCGAACCACCCGGCGCGACCAGATGTCGAGCAAGTTTAACGAAGTCGGATAGATCCGCGAAAGCGCGGGATACGATCATGTCGAATTTTTCCGGCACTTCGACACCCGGCTGCAGCGATTCGACCCGCCCGGTGACCACCGACAGGTTCGCCAGCTTCAGCTCCGCGCGCATCTGCGTCTGGAAGGCAGACTTCTTCTGCACGATATCGTTCAGCGTGACCTGCCAGCCCGGCTCGACGATCGCCAGCACGATACCGGGCAGCCCGCCGCCCGAGCCGACGTCGAGCACGCGCGCCGACGTACGACCACGCAGATGCGGGACGATGGAAAGCGAATCGAGGATGTGCTGGATCAGCATCTGCTTCGGGTCGCGGATCGCGGTCAGGTTGTAGACCGCGTTCCACTTGCCGAGCAGCGCGACGTAGTCGAGCAGCTGGTTGCGTTGCGCATCCGTCAGCGTGAGGTCGAGCGCCGCCGTGCCTTCGACGAGCATCTGTTCCAGTACGTCCCGATTAACCGCCGGCGCGCGACGCGCCGTCATTGTTGCGTCGGGACGGTACCGCCCCCCTGCTCCGCGGCCTCTGCGGCCGTGCCGTTGCGGCGGCCCAGGCCGCGCCGCTTCAGGTGCACCATCAGCAGCGAGATGGCCGCCGGCGTGACGCCCGAGATACGCGACGCTTGCCCGATCGTTTCCGGCCGGAACTCGTTGAGCTTCTGGCTCACCTCGAACGACAGGCCGCGGACTTCACGGTAATCGATACCGTCCGGCAGGCGCGTGTTCTCGTTCGCATCGTTGCGCTCGATTTCGGACGCCTGGCGCTCGATATAGCCCTGATACTTGATGCCGATCTCGACCTGTTCCTTGATCTGTTCGAGCAGCACCGGATCGTCCGTCAGCGGCTCCGCGGGGCCGCACTCGCCGCCCTTCAGTCCGCATACGCCGTCGTAGCTCACACCCGGGCGGCGCAGCAGCTCGGCGAGGCTGTATTCGTGATCGATCGCCTTGCCGAGCAACGCGGTCGCCTCTTCTGCCGGCAGCGTCTTCGGCGTGACCCAGGTCGACTTCAGGCGTTCGGTTTCACGTGAAACAGCGTCGCGTTTCCGGCTGAAGGCGTCCCAGCGCGCGTCGTCGACCAGCCCCAGTTCGCGGCCGATTTCGGTCAAGCGCATGTCGGCATTATCTTCGCGCAGGCTCAGGCGATACTCGGCGCGACTCGTGAACATCCGGTACGGCTCGGCCACACCGCGCGTAACGAGATCGTCGACCAGCACGCCCAGATAGGCCTGGTCGCGCCGCGGGCACCATGCCTCCTTCTCCTGCACGTAACGGCCTGCATTGAGGCCGGCCAGCAGACCCTGCGCGGCCGCCTCTTCGTAGCCGGTCGTGCCGTTGATCTGGCCCGCAAAAAACAGCCCGTTGATCGCCTTCGTCTCGAGCGACGCCTTCAGCGCGCGCGGGTCGAAGTAGTCATACTCGATCGCGTAGCCGGGACGCAGGATGTGCGCGTTCTCGAGGCCGCGCATCGAATGCACGAGCTCGAGCTGGACATCGAACGGCAGGCTCGTCGAGATCCCGTTCGGGTAGAACTCGTTGGTCGTCAGCCCTTCCGGTTCCAGGAAGATCTGGTGCGATTCCTTCGATGCAAACCGGTGGATCTTGTCCTCGATCGACGGGCAATAGCGCGGCCCGACACCTTCGATCACGCCTGTATACATAGGCGAACGGTCGAGACCGCCGCGAATGATGTCGTGCGTGCGCTCGTTCGTATGCGTGACCCAGCACGGCAGCTGCTGCGGATGCTGCTCCGCGCGGCCCAGGAACGAGAACACGGGGATCGGATCGAGGTCGCCCGGCTGCTCGTCGAGCTTCGAGAAGTCGATCGTGCGCCCGTCGATACGCGGCGGCGTACCGGTCTTCAGGCGGCCCTGCGGCAGCTTCAGCTCCTTCAGGCGCGACGACAGCGACACGGCCGCCGGATCACCCGCGCGGCCGCCCGTGTAGTTGTTCAGGCCGACGTGGATCTTGCCGTCGAGGAACGTACCGGCCGTCAGCACGACCGCGCGCGCGCGAAAGCGGATGCCGATCTGCGTGACGGCGCCGACCACGCGGTCGCCTTCGACCATCAGGTCGTCGACGGCCTGTTGGAACAGCCATAGGTTCGGCTGATTTTCGAGCCGATGGCGGATTGCGGCCTTGTACAGGATGCGATCCGCCTGTGCGCGGGTCGCGCGTACGGCCGGGCCCTTCGATGAATTGAGGATCCGGAACTGAATACCGCTTTCATCCGTCGCGGCAGCCATTGCGCCGCCCAGTGCGTCGACTTCCTTGACCAGATGGCCCTTGCCAATGCCGCCGATCGACGGATTGCAGCTCATCTGCCCAAGCGTTTCGATGTTGTGGGTCAGCAGCAGTGTCTTTGCGCCCATGCGGGCGGACGCCAGCGCGGCTTCCGTGCCGGCATGACCGCCACCGACGACGATGACGTCAAATTCTGTGGGAAAAAGCATGGTGGATTCCGTACGCAGAGCTGCGCACGAACCTATCAGAGAAATGTATGGGCCGAATTATAGCGGGTTCGCTTTTCACCCGAAGGCCGTCCGAATGGTAGGGTCTGTGCATTTCGGCGATTTTTGGCTGAGGACCGGTGAAATGCCTTGGTAGGCGTACTTCGGCGATGCCTACGAGCGATTCAACGCACATCGTCGTGCCTGTGCAAAAGCTCTGGTTGATAGTCGCGTCAGCATGTGTGGAACTCGTTAACTGGCCAATGCCTGTGGACCAGCGCAACACGCCAGACCCGAATCCTGTGCCCATCACCACACAGTATTTCTGTCGGCCGTCCCCGTGCTTATCCACCGAAGCGCGCCGCATCATCGGCCTGTGGAACAAGTGAGCGCAGCACCGCACAGAGCTTCCCACTATTCCGGCGCGACTTATCCGCCGGGCCAGAATCGTCGACGCATCGAAACCCGGCCCAGCTTCAAAACAAAAACGGCGTGTTTCACGTGAAACACGCCGCCCGTTTCCTGCCCACCGAGCCGACAATCAAGCCGTCTTCTTCGCCAGCCCGAGGTACGTTTCGATCACACGCGGATTCTGCGCGAGTTCGGCCGCCGGCCCTTCCAGCGCAAACTCGCCCGTCTCCAGCACATAACCGTAATCGGAGATCTGCAGCGCCGCCCGTGCGTTCTGCTCGATCAGCAGCGTCGCCACGCCGGTGCCGCGCAACGCGCTGATGATATGAAAGATCTCTTTCACGATCAGCGGCGCCAGCCCGAGGCTCGGCTCGTCGAGCATCAGCAGATCGGGTTTGCCCATCAGCGCACGGCCGACCGCCAGCATCTGCCGCTCGCCACCGGACAGCGTGCCGGCCGCCTGCCGGCGCCGCTCCTTCAGCCGCGGGAACAGCGCGAACACGTGATCGAGCTGATCGAGGAAGTTCGCTTCTCCCGCCTGCTTGCGCCGATATGCGCCCAATACGAGGTTGTCCTCGACCGTCATCGTGCTGAACAGCTCGCGTTTCTCCGGTACGAGGCACATCCCGCGTGCGACGCGCTGCTCGACGGGCAATGCGCCGACGTCGTGGCCGCGATACACGACCGCGCCGGACGCGTGCCCCGTTACCGGCAGCGCCCCCATGATCGCGTTCAGCAGCGTCGACTTACCGGCGCCGTTCGGGCCGATCACGCTGACGATCTGTCCCGCCCCGACCTTGATGGCCGCGCCGTGCAGCGCCTCCACCTTTCCGTACCGCACCGCCAATCCGCGTACTTCAAGAATCGGCATCGTCGTGTCCGCCATCACTCCACCCCGCCCAGATACGCTTCGAGTACGGCCGGGTCCTGCTGCACATCCTGCGGCAGCCCTTCCGCGATCCGCGTGCCGAATTCCATTACCACCAGCCGGTCGGTGAGGTTCATCACGAAATCCATGTCGTGTTCCACGAGCAACACACTCATCCCTTCGGCCTTCAGCCGCCGCAGCAGGTCGGCGAGTTGCTGCTTCTCCTGGTAACGCAGCCCGGCGGCCGGCTCGTCGAGCAGCAGCAACGTCGGATCGCAGCACAGCGCCCGCGCGATTTCGAGGATCCGCTGCTGGCCGAGCGCGAGGCTGCCCGCTTCGTCGTACATGTGCTTTTCCAGCCCGACGCGGCGGATCTGGCGCGCGGCTTCGGCCAGCAACTGCGCTTCCTCGTGCGCATTGAGCCGCGCGATGCTGCGCCACACGCCCGTGTGGCCACGCAGATGGGCGCCGATCGCGACGTTCTCGAGCACCGTCATCGCCGGCAGCAGCTTCACGTGCTGGAACGTGCGGCCGATGCCGCGGCGGACGATCTGACGCGACGTCAGCCCGTCGATGCGTTCGCCACGGAACGTGATCGCTCCGCCGGTCGGCTTCAGCACGCCGGTCACGAGGTTGAACGTGGTCGACTTGCCTGCGCCGTTCGGGCCGATCAGCCCGATGATCTGCCCCGCTTTCACGTCGAAGCTGACGTCGTTGACGGCCACCAGCCCGCCGAACTGCTTGCGTGCGTTGTCGACGACGAGCAGCGGCTCGCCGGCCACGGGCTTCGCGCGCTGTGGCAGCGGGTCGGCCTGCTCCGGCACATGCGCGCGCGGCCCGCGCGGGAACAGCTTCGCGACGAACGGCCATACGCCCTGGCGCGCGTACTGCAGCAGCAGCACCATCAGCACGCCGAACACGATGATCTCGAAGTTGCCTTCCGAACCGAGCAGCTTCGGCAGCAGTGTCTGCAGATAGTCCTGCAGCACGGTCAGGATCGCGGCGCCGAGCACCGCGCCCCACACGTGCGACACGCCGCCCACCACGGCCATGAACAGGAATTCGATCCCGTGGTTCAGGCCGAACGGAGTCGGGTTCACCGCGCGCTGCAGATGCGCGTACAGAAAGCCCGATACGGCAGCGAGCACGGCCGCGTAGACGAAGATCACGACGCGCATCCACGCGGTGTTCACGCCCATCGCCTCGGCCATCACGCCGCCGCCGCGCAGCGCGCGGATCGCGCGACCCGGACGGCTGTTCAGCAGGTTCTGCACCGACACGATCGCGGCCAGCACCACGGCCCAGATCAGGAAATACAGGCTGCGACCGCTTTCGAGCTCGATGCCGAACAGGTTCAGCGCCGGAATCCCGTTGATCCCGTCGTACTTGCCGAGCAGTTCGAGGTTGCCGAACAGGTAGAACAGCGCGAGTCCCCACGCGATCGTGCCGAGCGGCAGGAAGTGCCCGGACAGCCGCATCGTCACGGCGCCCAGCACGAGCGCGACCAGCGCCGTCAGCACGACGCCGACGATCAGCGCGAGCCACGGCGACACGCCGTACCGCGTCGTCAGGAACGCGGTCGCATACGCGCCAATGCCGACGAACGCGGCCTGCCCGAAGCTCGTCATCCCGCCGACGCCCGTCAGCAGCACGAGCCCGATCGCGACGATCGCATACAGGCCGATGTAGTTCAGCAGCGTGATCCAGTACTCGGGCACCTGCAGCGCGCCGGGCAGCACCGGCAGCGCGAACAGCACCACGAGAAACACCCAGAAGGTCTTGTTGCGTACCATCGTCTTCATCGCGTCACTCCTCTTCCTCTTCCGCATGCGGCGTCACGAAGCTCCGCCACAGCAGCACCGGAATGATCAGCGTGAACACGATCACCTCCTTGTATGCGCTCGCCCAGAACGACGAATAGGATTCGAGCACGCCGACCAGCAGCGAGCCGGCGGCCGCGAGCGGATAGCTGACGAGCCCGCCGATGATCGCGCCGACGAAGCCCTTCAGGCCGATCAGGAAGCCCGAGTCGTAGTAGATCGTCGTCAGCGGACCGACGAGGATCCCGGACAGCACGCCGAGCCCCGCCGCGAACGTGAATGCAAGCCGCCCCGCTTCGGTGGTGCCGATGCCGACGAGCCGCGCCCCGAGCCGGTTCACCGACGTCGCGCGCAGCGCCTTGCCCGCGATCGTGCGGCCGAAGTACACGTAGAGCGCACCGATCAACACGAGCGCCGTGACGACGACGAGGATGCTCTGCACCGACACCGTCATGCTGCCGATCGCGAGCGACGCGTCCGAGAACGCGTTGGTGCGCGAGCCTTCCGCGCCGAACATCACGAGGCCGAGACCGACCATCGCGAAATGGACGGCGACCGACACGATCAGCAGCAGCAGCGTCGTGCCTTCGGCGATCGGCTGGTACACGAGCCGGTAGACGAACGGCCCCATCGGCACGACGATCGCGAGCGTCAGTGCGATCTGCGCGAGCATCGGCATCGGTTGCGCGGCAAAGCTGCGCGTGATCGCGAACACCGCGAGCGGCAGCAGGATGTAGCGGCTGGCGAGCGTCGCGAGCGTGCGGCCGAGCTGATGGCGGCGTTCGCGATGCCGGATCAGGCCACCGACTTCGAGCAGGAAGCACGCGATGCCCATCACGAACAGCAGCCAGCAGGTGGCGGGGAATTTCTGCGCCTGCAACGCGGCCAGCGTCAGCGCACCGTAGGCGACGAACTCGCCCTGGGGAATGAAGATCACCCGCGTGACGGAAAACACCAGGACGAGCGCCAGCGACAACAATGCATAAATGGCGCCGGTCGTGATGCCGTCTTGCGCGAGGATCGCCGCAATCGAGAGATCCATACGTTTCGTGTATCGAGAGAAGGCTGCGGAGAAACGAAAGGCGGAAACGGCCGGGATGCGCGCGACGCGATCGGCACGTCGCGCGCCATGCGGCGGGCCCCGGTGGTTCCAGGCGACACGGGTGCGGCCGTCAGGCACGCTACCCTGCCGACGGCACACGCGGCGCCGTTCGCGCCGCGCACGCCGGTTTCACGTGATGCTTGCGCTTACTCGGCCTGCAGCTTCCACTTGCCGTCGACGATCTGCACCATCACGCGCGCACGCGTGTCGAAGCCGTTGTGATCGGTCGCCGTCATGTTGATCACGCCGTGCGACACGGGCAGATCCTTCACGCTTTCGAGCGACGCGCGCAGTGCTTCGCGGAACGCCTCGGTGCCCGGCTGGCCCTTCTTCAGCGCTTCCGGGATCGCCCGCTGCAGCAGCAGGCCCGCATCCCACGCATGACCGCCGAACGTCGACAGCGAACCCGCGCCGTAGGCCTTCTCGTACGCGGCCTTGTAGCCGAGCGCCGGCTTCTTCACCGGGTTCGAATCGGGCAGCTGGTCGGTCACGAGCACGGGGCCGGCCGGCAGGATCTCGCCTTCGCAATCCTTGCCGCACACGCGCAGGAAATCGTTGTTGGCGACACCGTGCGTCTGGTACACCTTGCCCTTGTAGCCGCGCTCCTTCAGCGTCTTGGCCGGCAGCGCCGCCGGCGTGCCGGAGCCCGCGATCAGCACCGCATCCGGGTTCGAGCCCAGCAGCTTCAGCACCTGCCCCATCACCGACGCGTCGGTCCGGTTGTAGCGCTCGTTCGATACGAGCTTCAGCCCGTTCTTCGCGGCCGCCGCGTCGAACGTCTTGTACCAGCTGTCGCCGTACGCGTCGGCGAAACCGATGAAGCCGACCGTCTTCACGCCGTGCTTCGCCATGTAACCGGCGATCGCGTCGGCCATCAGCTGGTCGTTCTGCGGCACCTTGAACATCCACGCGCGCTTCGCGTCCATCGGCGCGATGATCTGCGCGCTCGCCGCGAGCGAGATCGTCGGCGTCTTGCCCTGCGACACGGGGTCGAGCATCGCGAGCGAGTTCGGCGTGACCGACGAGCCGATGATCGCGTCGACGTGGTCCTCGTCGATCAGCTTGCGCACGTTCTGCACCGCGCGGCTCGTGTCGGAGGCGTCGTCCAGCACGATGTACTGCACGCTCTTGCCCGCGATTTCCTTCGGCAGCAGCGCGATCGTGTTCTTTTCCGGAATCCCGAGCGAAGCGGCCGGGCCGGTGGCCGACAGCGTCACGCCGATCTTGACCTGCGCCGACGCCGTAGCCGCCGCACACACGAGGCCCGCGGCAAGCAGGGCCTCCATCCATCGATTCATCTTCATTTACGTTGTCTCCAAACGCTGCTCGAAAAAACCACGGGTCACTCGGGCGGCTCCCGGTCCCCAAAAACAAGTTAATAAATTAACTATCTCGTCCTGCCCCGCCAATGCTCGTTTTCCCGTGACACGCCGGGCGCGCGCCGCATGCCGGCCCAAACGATCGTTCGACCGTCACGATGCGCAGCGGGGGTGTCGTCAGGATGAAGAAAGCGAAGAAATGCGCGAGCGCGCGAGTGATCGTTGCGGCTGCATCGATGATCGGCGCGCAGCTCGAACCGGCCTGCTGCGGCCAGGCCCGCGACGGGTGAAACATCGAAAAACCGGCCGCTCATGCGAATACGGACGCAAACGCGGATGTCGATGCGAGCGCAACGACCCGCGAGGGCGCGGGAACGCGCATACGGGCCGCGGAACGGCTCGGGAATGCCGCGATGACCCACCGCGCACCCCATGACGAACGGACGGCGCCTGCCGCCTCTCCTGCCCCGATCCACCGTGCTGCGCTGCTCATCCAACCGTACTCCCTCTTCTGCATTGTGCTTGTAGGAGAACTGCCGACCATTTTCCCGACCGCACGGTCGGCGAAAGCCGAGTGTAACGGACGCATTTCGCGCACGCCAACCGGGTAAGCCCGAAGCGCCTGTGCAGGACTGCGCAGCGTCTACGAACGAATCGCCGGAAACGGAAAACGGGGAACGCGCGAAGCGCGGAAAAGACGCGGTGCGAACGCAAACGCGGGAAGTGGCCGTCACGCGGGCCGATGCACCATCGAAGGAATCCGTGCACGCAAATGAAAAAGCGCTGTTGGATTCCGTCCAACAGCGCTTTGGGGTCCGGGCACTTTGTGCCTCGATTGTCTCCTCGTTCTCCACCTGCAAATTCGTTTCGCGGTGCATCAGAACTAAGGTGAATCTTAAAGAGGCTTAAGCACCACGACAACTTAGCATTTACCCCTATGGTGCATCGCCGCACGAAAATGGGGCACCAGCCTGCCGCGCGGCGCCGGCCGGAGCCTGCTGCGACGCCCTTCCCGGGCGTGCCGGATGGTGCTTCGCATCAACGCGCGGCAACGCGCACCGCATGCTCATGACGAGGCCCTGAGCGGCTTGACCCGCGCGACCATCTCGCCGACGATCCCGCGCCGGAATGCCAGCACGCACGCGATGAAGATCAGCCCGGTGACGATCGTCGCCGATTCGCCGAGCGAATGGAACCACGCGACGCCCGTCGTCGACGCGAGCCATTCGCCGATGTCGCCGAGCCGGTCTTCCAGCGCCACGATCAGCGCGGCGCCCAGCAGCGGCCCGAACAGCGTGCCCATTCCGCCGACCAGCGTCATCAGCACGACGAGGCCCGACATCGTCCAGTACGCGTCCGACAGCGTCTCGAAGCCGAGCACCAGCACCTTCAGCGAGCCGGCCAGCCCCGCGAGCCCGGCCGACAGGATGAACGCGAGCAGCTTGAAGCGGTCGGTGTCGTAGCCGAGCGAGATCGCGCGCGCCTCGTTCTCCTTGATGGCGACGAGCACCTGGCCGAACGGCGAATGCACGACCCGCACGATGAACGCGCACGCGGCCACGACCACCACCAGCACGACGTAGTACAGCGCGACGTCGTTCGACAGGTCGAGCAGCCCGAACAGGCGGCCGCGCGGCACGCCCTGCAGGCCGTCCTCGCCGTGCGTGAACGGCGCCTGCAGATAGATGAAGTAGACCATCTGCGCGAACGCGAGCGTGATCATCGCGAAGTAGATGCCCTGCCGGCGAATCGCGAACAGCCCGACGACGAGCCCGAGCAGCGTCGCGGCGACGGTGCCGACCAGCACGCCGAGCTCCGGCGTGAAACCGAGCGTCTGCATCGAGTAGCCGGTCGCATAGCCGGCCGTCGCGAGGAACATCGCATGGCCGAACGACAGCAGCCCCGTATAGCCGATCAGCAGGTTGAACGCGGCCGCGAACAGCGCGAACGCGAGCACCTTCATCACGAACACCGGATACGCGCCGATGAACGGCGCGGCGAGCAGTGCGGCGAGCAGCACGCCGTAGAGCACTTTTCTCTGCATCATTTTTCCTTGCCGAAGAGGCCCGCCGGGCGGAACAGCAGCACGATCGCCATGATCACGAACACGACGGTGGCCGACGCTTCGGGATAGAACACGCGCGTGAAGCCCTCGATCACGCCGAGCAGCAGGCCCGTGACGATCGAGCCGAGGATCGAGCCCATCCCGCCGATCACGACCACCGCGAACACGGTGATGATCATCGGCTGGCCCATCAGCGGCGACACCTGGATCACCGGCGCGGCCAGCACGCCCGCGAACGCGGCGAGCGCGACGCCGAAGCCGTAGGTGAGCGTGATCATCATCGGCACGTTCACGCCGAACGCCTCGACGAGCTTCGGGTTCTCGGTGCCCGCGCGCAGGTACGCGCCGAGCCGCGTCTTCTCGATCACGAACCACGTCGCGAGGCACACCGCGAGCGACGCGACGACGACCCAGGCGCGATAGTTCGGCAGGAACATGAAGCCGAGGTTGGTCGCGCCGGACAGCTGCGACGGCACGTCGTACGGCTGGCCCGACGATCCGTAGATCGACCGGAACACGCCTTCGACGACCAGCGTGAGGCCGAACGTGAGCAGCAGCCCGTACAGGTGATCGAGCTTGTACAGCCAGCGCAGCATCGAGCGCTCGATCGCGATCCCGAACGCGCCGACAATCAGCGGCGCCAGCGCGAGCATCGCCCAGTACGGCAGCCCGAAATACGACAGGCCCATCCACGCGAGCATCGCGCCCAGCATGAACAGCGCGCCGTGCGCGAAGTTGATCACGTTGAGCAGCCCGAAGATCACCGCGAGCCCGAGGCTCAGGATCGCGTAGAACGAGCCGTTGACGAGCCCGAGCAGCAACTGGCTCAGCATCGCCGGCAACGGAATGCCAAAGATTTCCATCGACTTAGCCGTCAGAATGAGTTTCGTTGCGTGCGCAACCTTACGGCCGTTGCGCGCGCGAGCGGCGCAGCAGGCACGTCGCTGCGGCCGCCGCCGCGCGGCGCGCGACTCGCGCGCGCCGCTACGCAGCGCTTACTTCCACAACGCGCAGCGCGTTTCCTGCTTGGTGCCGAACGCCTGTTCGCCCGGAATCGTCGCGAGCACCTTGTAGTAGTCCCACGGCTCCTTCGATTCAGACGGCTTCTTCACTTCCATCAGGTACATGTCGTGGATCATGCTGCCGTCCTGGCGGATGTAGCCCTTCGCGTAGAAGTCGCTGATCTTGATCTTCTTCAGCTCGGCCATCACCTTGTCGGAGTCGGTCGTCCCGGCGGCCTGCACGGCCTTCAGGTACGTCGTCACCGACGAGTAGTCGGCCGCCTGCAGGCTCGACGGCATCTTCTTCATCTTGCCGAAGTAGCGCTGCGCCCACTGGCGCGACGCCGCGTCGCGGTTCCAGTACCAGCTGTCGGTCAGCACGAGACCCTGCGTCGTCTCGAGGCCGAGGCTGTGCACGTCGTCGATGAACATCAGCAGCGCGGCGAGCTTCATCGTCTTCGTGATGCCGAATTCCTTCGCGGCCTTGATCGAGTTGATCGTGTCGCCGCCCGCGTTCGCGAGGCCGAGAATCTGTGCCTTCGACGATTGCGCCTGCAGCAGGAACGACGAGAAATCCGATGCGGACAGCGGATGACGCACCGCGCCGAGCACCTGCCCGCCGTTCGCCTTCACGACGTCCGACGTGTTCTTCTCGAGCGCCTTGCCGAACGCGTAGTCGGCCGTCAGGAAGAACCAGCTCTTGCCACCCTGCTTCACCACCGCCGACCCGGTGCCCTTCGCGAGCGCCATCGTGTCGTACGCGTAGTGGACCGTGTACGGCGTGCACTGCTCGTTGGTCAGCGTGTCGGCGCCCGCGCCGATGTTGATGTAGACCTTCTTCTTCTCGGCCGCGACCTGGTTCATCGACAGCGCGGTGGCCGAGTTCGTGCCGCCGACCAGCAGGTCGAGGCCGCCGCGGTCCATCCATTCGCGCGCCTTCGATGCGGCGATGTCGGCCTTGTTCTGGTGATCGGCATAGACGACCTCGATCGGCTTGCCGAGCACCTTGCCGCCGAAGTCCGCGACCGCCATGCGGATCGCCTCGAGACCGCCCTGCCCGTCGATATCCGCGTAAAGCCCCGACATGTCGGTGATGAAGCCGATCTTCACGGTATCCGCCGCGTGGGCGGCGCCGGCGGTGAACGCGGCGGTCGCGAGCGCGAGACAGGCCTGTGCGAGGGTCTTCATTTTCATTGACGTCTCCTGTTGTTCTGATGCGTTGTGGTTGTTCGAGGGCCGCCACGGCCAGCGGCAAGGGAATCGGAGCGGCGTCACACCCCGAGCAGGTCGTGCAGCGTCGGCATCTTGCCTTCCAGTTCGGACGCGCGGAAATGCTCGACGATGCTGCCGTGCTCCATCACGTAGAAGCGGTCGGCAAGCGGCGCGGCGAAGCGGAAATTCTGTTCGACCATCACGATCGTGTAGCCGCGCGCCTTCAGCGCGACGATCATCCGCGCGAGCGCCTGCACGATCACCGGCGCGAGGCCCTCGGAAATCTCGTCGAGCAGCAGCAGGTTCGCGCCGGTGCGCAAGATCCGCGCGACCGCGAGCATCTGCTGCTCGCCACCGGACAGCCGCGTGCCCTGGCTCTGCCGGCGCGACGCGAGGTTCGGGAACATCGCGTAGATCTCGTCGAGCGACATCGCGTGTTCGCGCGGCCCGATCAGCGGCGGCAGCATCAGGTTCTCCTCGCACGACAGGCTCGCGAAGATCCCGCGCTCCTCCGGGCAGTAACCGATGCCGTAATGCGCGATGCGGTGCGTCGCGAGGCCGATCGTCTCGTGGCCGGCAACCTTGATCGACCCGCTGCGGCGGCCCGTGAGGCCCATGATCGCGCGCAGCGTCGTCGTGCGGCCCGCGCCGTTGCGGCCGAGCAGCGTGACGACCTCGCCGCGATGCACCGTCAGGTCGACACCGTGCAAGATGTGGGATTCCCCGTACCAGGCCTCGAGGCCCGTGATCTCCAGCGCAGGCGTACCGCTCTCGACGCCGCTCAATTCGCGTTCCTCCCGTTCGCTGTGCTTCATGCGTGCGCCCCCGCGAGCGCCGCGTCGGCGCTGCCCATGTAGGCCTCGATGACGAGCGGATTCTTCGACACTTCCGCATACGAGCCTTCGGCCAGCACCTCGCCGCGTTGCAGGACGGTGATCGTGTCGGAGATTCCCGCGATCACGTTCATGTTGTGCTCCACCATCAGGATCGTGCGCCCGCTCGCGACCTTCTTGATCAACGCGGTCACGCGGTCGACGTCCTCATGGCCCATCCCCTGCGTCGGCTCGTCGAGCAGCATCAGTTCGGGCTCCATTGCGAGCGTCGTCGCGATCTCGAGCGCGCGCTTGCGGCCGTAGGCCAGCTCGACGGTCGGCACGTGCGCGAAATCGGTGAGGCCGACCTGCGTGAGCAGGTCCATCGCGCGATCGTCGAGCCGCTTCAGCGTGCGCTCGCTGCGCCAGAAATGAAATTCGGTGCCGAGCGCGCGTTGCAGGCCGATGCGCACGTTCTGCAGCGCGGTGAGGTGCGGGAACACGGCCGAGATCTGGAACGAGCGGATGATGCCGCGCCGCGCGACCTGCGCGGGCCGCTCGTCGGTGATGTCGATGCCGTTGAAGACGATCTGGCCGGCCGTCGGCGTCAGAAATTTGGTGAGGAGGTTGAAACAGGTGGTCTTGCCCGCGCCGTTCGGCCCGATCAATGCGTGGATCGCACCGCGCCGCACACGCAGGTTGACGCCGTTCACGGCGGTGAAGCCCCTGAATTCCTTCGTCAGTCCGCGTGTTTCCAGAATCGTGTCGCCGAGAATCATGTTCCCTTCCGTACGAAGTCAGGCGAAGCACCGGGATGCCTGGCGCAGGCGGCCGCGAACAGGTCAGCGGATCAGCGGGCTGCCCCCGGGCGCCGTGGTACGCCTCGAGGGTTGGTCTCCCGCGCCGACGCGTATGCACATTACAGAACATTGTCGCGCCGTTGGTGCAGTGCAATCATCGGGATTTGCACTTATAGGGCTGGCCGCCATATCGGCCGCGACTGCGTGCGGTTTTGCACCGCGCTTTTTTGACACGTGCATCATCACGCGTTGACCTGCTGCGGGATCCGGCACGCGCGCGCTCGACGAAAAAAAGCCGCGCGACGACGCGGCTTGCAGGGATCTTGCCGTTCGAACGGACGCGACGGCAGCTTGTTTCGCATAGCGAATCAGCGGGCGTCCGCATGACTGCCCGCTGGCATGCGTGTCAGCGGGTCGTCACGCAGCCGTCACCGCGGCCTCGGTTCGCACCGCCGTCGCTTCGCGCGCCGCGCGGCGGTCGGCACGAATCATGTCGCTCGCGCGCTCGGCGATCATCAACGTCGGCGAATTGGTGTTGCCCGATGTGATGAACGGCATCACCGACGCATCGACGATCCGCAACCCGGCGATGCCGCGCACGCGCAGCCGGCTGTCGACCACCGCGCGTGCGTCGTCCGCGCGCCCCATCCGGCACGTGCCGACCGGGTGGAAGATCGTCGTGCCCACCGCGCCGGCCGCGTCGACCAGTTCGGCCTCGGTCCGGTACTGCGGGCCCGGCAGGATTTCCTCGGGGCGATAACGCGCAAGCGCCGGTGCGGACGCGATCCGGCGCGTGAGGCGCAGCGCGTTCGCGGCGACGTGCCGATCGTGGTCGGTCGACAGATAGTTCGGCGCGATCGCCGGTGCGCTGCCCGGATCGGCGCTCGTCACGTGCACGCTGCCGCGCGACGTCGGCCGCAAATGGCAAACCGACGCCGTAAAGGCGTTGAAGCGGTGCAGCGGTTCGCCAAAGCGTTCGAGCGACAGCGGCTGCACGTGATACTGGAGATCGGGGCGCGTGAGTGCGGGATCGTCCGGATCCGATTTCGCGAATGCGCCCAACTGCGACGGCGCCATCGACATCGGCCCGCGCTGCAGCAGCGCATATTCGGCGCCGATCATCAGCTTGCCCCACCAGTGCGCGGACAGCGTATTGAGCGTACGCACGCCGTCGACGCGAAACGCCATGCGCAATTGCAGGTGATCCTGCAGGTTTTCGCCGACGCCGGGCAGATCCTGCACGACGCCGATGCCGAGCGCCTGCAGCCGCCGGCCATCGCCGATGCCCGACAGTTCGAGCAGTTGCGGCGAATTCACCGCGCCCGACGTCAGCAGCACTTCCGCTCGCGCGCGCGCGACGTAATCGGTGCCGCCGCCGTGATACTCGACGCCGACCGCGCGCCGACCGTCGAAAATCACGCGCTGCGCATGCGCGCCAGTGATCACGGTCAGGTTCGGGCGCGCCATCGCCGGCCGCAGGAACCCCTTCGACGTATTCCAGCGCACGCCGCGCTTCTGGTTCACTTCGAAGTAGCCGACCCCGGCATTGTCGCCGCGGTTGAAATCGTCGGTCGCGGGAATGCCCGTCTGCTGCGCGGCCTGCGCGAACGATTCGAGGATCTCCCAGCGCAGCCGCTGTTTCTCGACGCGCCAGTACCCGCCCGCGCCGTGCGCGTCGCTCGCGCCCGCATGGTGATCCTCGCTGCGCTTGAAGATCGGCAGCACGCTGTCCCACGACCAGCCGGCGTCGCCGGTTTCCTGCGCCCAGTGATCGTAGTCCTCGCGCTGGCCGCGCATGTAGATCATCCCGTTGATCGACGAGCAGCCGCCGAGCACGCGGCCGCGCGGATACGACAGCGCGCGGCCGTTGAGCGCCGCTTCGGGCTGCGTCTTGTACAGCCAGTCGGTGCGCGGGTTGCCGATGCAGTACAGATAGCCGACCGGGATATGAATCCAGTGGTAGTCGTCCTTGCCGCCCGCTTCCAGCAGCAGCACGCTGATGTCGGGATCCTCGGTCAGGCGGTTCGCGAGCACGCAGCCCGCGGTGCCCGCGCCGACGATCACGTAGTCGAATTCGCCCTCGAGCGTGCGTTGAGTACTCACGGCGTGTCCCCTTCTGCTTGTTGTGCGCCGCGCGGCGCGATGCCGCGCGCATGTTCAGCATAGTGCGTCGTGTCGCGCGCCGCGCTCAAGGCCGCGCGCCGCGACCCGATGAAGCGTACTCCCGCGCGCGGCCGCCGATCCAATGAGTTATGCTGAACTGCGTTATAAGCCGCGCTCATATCACAACGATGGATCTCACCCTGCTCCGCGCGTTCGCGACGGTCGCGCGCGAAGGCAACCTGACGCGCGCCGCCGCGCAGCTGCACCTGACGCAGCCGGCCGTCAGCCTGCAGATCAAGCATCTGCAGGAAACGCTCGGCGTCGCGCTGTTCACACGCACGTCGCGCGGGCTCGCGCTCACGCGCGACGGCCAGACGCTGCTGCCGCATGCGGAACGGGCGCTGGCCGCGGCCGCCGACGTGCAGCGCGCCGCCGCCGCACTGCGGCACGAGGTGCGCGGCCGGCTGCGGATCGGCACGATCCTCGATCCGGGGTTCCTGCGGCTCGGCGGCTTCCTGCGTGCGCTGGTCGAGACCCATCCGCAGATCGAGACCGCGCTGCGGCACGGGATGTCGGGCTGGGTGATCGAACAGGTGCGTGCGCGGGCGCTCGACGTCGGCTACTACATCGGCCGTCCCGAAGAGGACTCGCCGCGCGACGAAGCGCTGTTCCACACCGTCACGCTGACGCGCTTCGAATATCGCGTCCTGGCGCCCGCCGGCTGGAAGGAGCGCGTGCAGCGCGCGCACGACTGGCGGGCGCTCGCCGCGCTGCCGTGGATCTGGACGCCGCCGGCGTCCGCGCACCACCGGCTGCTGTCGCGGCGTTTCGCGGACGCCGGCGCGCAGCCGGTGAAGGTCGCCGAGGTCGACCAGGAGCAGTCGATGCTCGATCTCGTCAAATCGGGGATCGGGTTGACGCTCGCACGCGATTCGACCGCGCTGGCCGAAGCGCACGCGCATGCGCTGACGATCGTCGAGCACGTGACGGTGCCGACCGAACTGACGTTCGTGACGCTCGCCGAGCGGCGCGACGAGCCGGCGATCGCGGCCGCGTTGCGGCTGATCGAAGCGCAGTGGGCGATATGAGCATTGCTGATGTCGATGCGGCCGATTGCGCATCGGGTATCGGTGCGTGATGCATCCCGCGGATCGCCGTCGCGGGCCGAATCACCGCCTCGCCCGCCCCGCGTCGTGTCGCCGCGCCCCCGCCCGCTCGTCACGCCACCATCGCAGGCTTTTTGCTAGATTGTGCGTTCGCACACCGCGAGACCCCGATTGAAGGAGACCCGCATGGCCCGCAACATCGAGATCAAAGCCCGCGCCCGCGAATTCGACCGGCTGCGCGAACAGGCGGCTCAACTCGCGACCGAAGCGCCGTTGTTCTACCGCCAGCAGGATTTCTTCTACGACGTGCCGCGCGGCCGGCTGAAGCTGCGCCGCTTCGAGGACGGCACGCCGGCCGAGCTGATCTTCTACCAGCGCGACGACCGCGACGGCCCGAAGGCGTCGTACTACACGCGCAGCCCGGTGACGAACCCCGACGCGATGCATTCGCTGCTCGCGACCGCGCTGACTACGCGCGGAATCGTGACGAAGGAGCGGCACGTGTACCTCGCGGGCCGCACGCGCATCCATCTCGACCGCGTCGACGGGCTCGGCGATTTCATCGAACTCGAAGTCGTGCTCGGCCCGGACGACGACGAAGCCGGCGGCGAAGCGGAAGCGCACGAGGTATTCGCGAAGCTCGGCGTGGCGCAGGAGGATCTCGTCGCGGTCGCGTACGTCGATCTGCTGAACGCCGACGCCCAGCCCGAAACGGCCTGATCCGGCCCCGCTGAAGGCGCGCCGCGCGTGCCGCCTTCAGCGCCGGCGCCGGGCGCCAGGTGCGCGAGCGGCAGCGCGCCGTTGCGCTTGAAGGTCGTCAGCACGATGTTCGAGCGCACGCTGTCGACGCCCGGCACCCGCATCAGCTTCTTCATCACGAACTGCGACAGCGCGTTGAGATCCGGCGCGACGATCCGCAGCAGATAGTCGGCATCGCCCACCACCGCATGGCATTCGAGCACTTCGGGCAGCACGTCGATCTGCTGCTGGAACTGCTCGATGATCGAATCGCCGTGATGCTTGAGCTTCAGGCTCGTGAACGCGGTCACGCCGAGCCCGAGCTTTTCGGGGCGCAGCATCACGCGGTAGCCTTCGATCACGCCGGCCGCCTCGAGCCGCTGCAGCCGCCGGCCGATCTGCGACGGCGACAGCGGCACCTCCTCACCCAGCTGCTGATGCGTCGCGCGACCGAAGCGCTGCAGCACGTCCAGCAGCGCGAGGTCGAAGTGATCGAGTTCCAGCATGAGATTTCTCCGCATTGATTCGTGTTTTGATGCGTGATTATCGCATCATTCGGCAAATCAACGCCAACTATGCGCCCAATCCGCGCGCAGCCCGCTCTACACTTGCATGGTCCCAACCCACAGCGTGCAGAGCCTGATCATGTCCACCGTCGTCACCGCGAAACTGCAGGAGCAGTTCGATGCGGGCCTCGAAACCCGCGCCGATTTCACCATCGACCAGCCGCTGCACTGCTACGGCCAGGTCGACCACGCGGTGTGGAAGCAGCTCTATGCGCGCCAGTCGGCCTTGCTGCGCGGCCGCGCGTGCGACGCGTTCGTCGCCGGACTCGGCAAGATCGAGCTGCCGGCCGATCACGTGCCGTCGTTCGCCGACGTGAATCGCCAGCTGAAGCCCGCGACCGGCTGGGAAATCGTCGCGGTACCGGGCCTCGTGCCCGACCGCGTGTTCTTCGAGCACCTCGCGAACCGGCGTTTCCCCGTCACCTGGTGGATGCGTCGCCCCGACCAGCTCGACTACCTGCAGGAACCCGACTGCTTCCACGACCTGTTCGGCCACGTGCCGCTGCTGATCGACCCGGTGTTCGCCGACTACATGCAGGCGTACGGCCGCACCGCGCTCGCGGTCGCCGACGACGAAGCGGCGCTGGCGCGGCTCGCGCGCCTCTATTGGTATACGGTGGAATTCGGGCTGATCCGCGACCCGCGCGGGACCGACGGGCTGTCGATCTACGGCGCCGGGATCGTGTCGAGCAAGGGCGAAAGCCTGTACAGCCTGGAAAGCGCGGCGCCGAACCGCCTCGGGTTCGATCTCGAGCGCGTGATGCGCACGAAGTACCGGATCGACACGTTCCAGAAGACCTACTTCGTGATCGACGATTTCGCGCAACTGTTCGCGCTCGCCGACGTCGACGGCCGCGCGCTGGCCGACCGGCTCGCGGCGCTGCCCGAATTCGCGGCCGGCGCGGTGCTCGACACCGACCGCGTGCTGCATCGCGGCACGGGCGAAGGCTGGCCCGACGACGCCGACGCGTGATGCACCGGGCGCCGCGACACCGCGGCGCCGACCGCCCGCGGCCAGCGGCCCGTCGCCGCCAACCCGTCGCCCTTTCCGCAACTATGAAACAATGAACGATGCCGGCCTCGCCGCGCGGTGCAGCCGCGTGCGGGCGCCGTTACCGAACGAGAGGTGCAAGATGATCCACAAGCTCACATCCGAAGAACGCAAGACCCGGCTCGAAGGCCTGCCGCACTGGACCGCCGTACCGGGCCGCGACGCGATTCAGCGCCGCCTGCGCTTCGCCGATTTCAACGAGGCATTCGGCTTCATGACGCGCGTCGCGATCAAGGCGCAGGAGATGAACCACCATCCGGAATGGTTCAACGTGTACAACCGTGTCGACGTCACGCTGTCGACCCACGATGCCGACGGCCTCACCGAACGCGACATCGAACTCGCGCGTTTCATCGACGGCGCCGCGACGCACGCGCAACCCGGCGCCTGAGTCCCGCCTCTACCGCCGCGCGTCTTTCGGTGCGCGGCGCGTCAACTTTTCATTTCGATGAACGTTTTCTAGGATGTACTCAGCGAAAGCCTTCAGCTTTCCAAGCCATCCTTAAGGCGCACGTAAGTCTCGTACGCTTTCCGTGCCTTGGGGTCCAAACCTTCCAGTTGCAGCGCGCTTTCGCGCTGTACAATCAGCAGCGCATACGGCTTGGAAAGCGCGCTGGCCTCTTCGCAGAGTTTGAGTTCGTCGCCGCTCGACGGCGAGCGGGCGCGCCAGAAATTGATCGCGGCTTCTAGGTCGTGGATCGAAATATCGGACATGATTGGATCTAATCGTTCGCTGGCCGCCATGCTTGATGTCAGGCGAGGCGGCGCCCCTGTGGAAACGGCGTCGTGCTGTCCGCGTGCCTGAACCGCCAACCCATTGTACTTGAGCGAACTTCATGCGACTCCTTCTGATCGAAGACGACCGCCCCATCGCACGCGGTATCCAGAGCAGCCTCGAGCAGGCTGGCTTCACCGTCGACATGGTGCATGACGGCATCTTTGCCGAACAGGCGCTGGCACAGAACCGCCACGAACTCGTGATTCTCGACCTCGGCCTGCCGGGCATCGACGGAATGACGCTGCTCACGCGCTTCCGGCAGACCAACCGCCACACGCCCGTGATCGTGCTGACCGCGCGCGACGAGCTGAACGACCGGATCCAGGGCCTGAACTCCGGCGCCGACGACTACATGCTCAAGCCGTTCGAGCCGGCCGAGCTCGAAGCGCGCATCCGCGCGGTGATGCGCCGCAGCGGCCCGCACAGCGACATGCCGCGTCCGGAAGTGTCGCTCGGCGGCGTCCGCCTGTCGGGCGTCGACCGCCGCATCTTCAACGACGACAAGCCGCTCGAACTATCGCCGCGCGAATTCGCGGTGCTCGAAATGCTGCTGCTGCGTCACGGCCGCGTCGTCAGCAAGGCGCAGTTGCAGGATCACCTCACGCACTTCGGCGGCGATCTCGGCGACACCGCGATCGAAGTCTACGTGCACCGCGTGCGCAAGAAACTCGAGCAGTGCCGGGTCGAAATCGTCACCGTGCGCGGCTTCGGCTACCTGCTGCAGGAAATCCGCCAGACGGCGAGCGTCTGAGCGACGCCGCGCGCCGGCCGGCCGCGTGCCGCGGCGCGCCTGTGTGCGGCTTGCGCGTCGCCGCCCGGCGCACGACCGCGCCGCTCCCCGTGAGCGGCGCTCATCCATTTACCCGTCGAAATGTCTCCTGATCCGGCTGTGACCACCAGCCTGCGCCGCTCGCTGCTCCGGCGCCTCGCCGCCCCGCTGTCGATGCTCGCGCTGATGAGCGGCCTGATCGCCTACTGGCTCGCGTGGCAGTACACGCAGCACGTGATCGACCGCTCGCTCGCCGATCTCGCGACCGCCATCTCCAAACAGATCCAGATCGCCGGCCCCGACGCGCCGTTCACGGTGCCGCCGCTCGCGCAGGCGATGTTCTCCGATCCGGCCGAAGCGCTGATCTACCGGATCAGCGACGGCGAACAGGAACTCGCCGGCGATCCGAAACTGCCGCTGCAGGGCATCAACGTGCGCCGCATGCACCATGCGTACGTGTTCGAGGCCGAGTACGACAATCGCGCGGTGCGGGTCGCGCAGGTGCGCGTCGACGACGTCGAGGGCGGCAAGCCGATGGTCGTCGAAGTCGCGCAGCCGGTGCGGCACCGCTACCGGATCGCGGCCGAATTCCTCGTCGCGATCATGATGCCGCTGCTCCTGCTGCTGCTCGCGGGCTGGGGGATCGTGTGGCGCGTCGTGAACCAGCAGCTCGGCCCGCTCACGCATCTCGCGGATTCGCTGAACCGGCAGACCCACACGTCGCTGGAGCCGGTCGACGAAACCGACGTGCCGCTGGAGATCCGGCCGCTGACGAGCGCGATGAACGCGCTGCTCGGCCGTCTGAAGACCGCGCTCGACGCGCAGCGCAAGTTCATCGCCGACGCCGCGCACCAGTTGCGCACGCCGCTCACCGCGGTGAAGCTGCATGCCGAGCAGGCGGCCGTCGCGCGCGACCCGCACCAGACCTTCGCCGCGGTACGCGAGCTGCGCGCGGCCGCCGACCGCGCGGTGCGGCTGTCCAATCAGCTGCTGTCGCTCGCGCGTGCCGAGCCGGGCGAACAGGCCGCGCGCTTCGTCGACGTCGACCTCGCGGCGATGGCGTTCGAGACGGGCGCTGAATGGGTACCGCGCGCGCTCGCGTCGCATGTCGACCTCGGCTTCCAGCGCAGCGACGACCCGGGCGACGACGAGAAGCTGATCGTGCGCGGCAACCCGGTGCTGCTGCGCGAGGTGATCGCGAACCTGCTCGACAATGCGCTGAAGTACGTGCCGCTCGCGCGGCCGGACGGCGCGCGGATCACGGTGAACGTCGCGCGTGCCGCGCTCGAGGGCAACCAGCCGGCCGCCGAGATCGTCGTCGAGGACAACGGCCCCGGCGTGCCCGCGAACCAGCAGGCCGACCTGTTCAAGCGCTTCTTCCGTGGCGACGCGCAAAGCGGCAATGGCGTCGAGACGGGCGCCGGGCTCGGGCTCGCGATCGTGCACGACATCATCGCGATGCACGGCGGCACCGTGTCGTACGAGGATGCACCGGAAGGCGGCTCGCGCTTCGTCGTGCGGGTGCCGCTCGCCGCGCGTACGGAGAAGCCGGCCAGCGAAACGCCGGCCGCGGCGCCGACGCACTGAGCGGCGCGATGTTCGGCAGGCAACCGCGTGCCCGTCGACCGGGCAGCCCGCCGGAACAGGAACGGAAAGACGGAAAGCGAATGACGGGCCGCCATGATGCGGCAACCGTCGGCTGAAACGACAGCGACAGCGCGCGATGCGCTGCCGCCTGCATCACTTCTTGTGCTTCTTGTCCTTCGAACCGGACGCCGACTTGCCGTCCTTCTTGTCCTTCTTCTTTTTCTTCTTCCCGCCTTCGTCGGACGTCGCGAGCAACGTGCCGCGGCACGACTCCGCACCGCAGTGGCACGCGTATTCGCGCTTGAGCTTCTTCGTCAGCTTCGCGTCGATCACGAGGCCGTAGTCGTAGAACAGCTCCTCTTCCGGTTCAATGTCGCGCAGCGCGTGGATGTACACACGGCCTTTGACTTCCTCGGCTTCGCAGTTCGGCGCGCACGAATGGTTGATCCAGCGCGCGCTGTTGCCGTCGATCTTGCCGTCGATCACGCCGCCTTCGTCCAGTGCGAAGTAGAACGTATGGTTCGGCTCGCTCGGGTCGTGCGGATGACGGCGCAGCGCTTCCTTCCACGAGATTCGCTCGCCCTTGTATTCCACTACGCGCTCGCCGGCCTTGATCGGCGCCACGGCGAACACGCCCTTGCCGTGTACTCCCGAGCGGCGCACCGCGATCCTGCGTGAACTCATCGAACCAATCCTTGTGAAGACGACCTGAAGGGAAGCAGCCGCGATCGCGGCCGGGCGCCGCGCAAAACGAAAACGCGGCACCGGTTGGTGCCGCGTCGGGGCATGCGGCGAATCACCCGCATCCTACACGTTCAAGATTGCTTCGTTCAACATCGCGCGCAATATTGCGCGATGTCCTCAGCGCTGGCCGAATGCGACGTCGCCGAACAGCGCCTTGTGCTCGCGCGGCTGCGAGCGCCAGTATTGCGGCGGCGCCGTCACCTGCGCGCCGAGCTCGGCCGCCGCGTGCCACGGCCAGCGCGGGTCGTACAGCATCGCGCGCGCCATCGCGACGAAATCGGCATCGCCGGCCTCGATCAGCCGGTTCGCGTGCGCGGGCTCGTTGATCAGCCCGACCGCGATCGTCGGCATGCCGACCGCGCGCTTCACGGCCTGCGCGAACGGCACCTGGTAGCCGGGCGACAGCGGAATCTTCTGCAGCGGCGACACGCCGCCGGACGACACGTCGATCCAGTCGCAGCCGCGGCGCTTCAGTTCGTGCGCGAACGCGATCGTATCGTCGAGCTCCCAGCCGCCTTCGACCCAGTCGGTCGCGGACACGCGCACGCCGACCGGCCGGTCTTCCGGAAACGCCGCGCGCACGATCTCGAAGATCTCGAGCGGAAACCGCATCCGGTTGTCGCGCGAGCCGCCGTATTCGTCGGTGCGCTGATTCGCGAGTGGCGACAGGAACTGATGCAGCAGGTAGCCGTGCGCCGCGTGTACTTCGATCGCATCGATGCCGAGCCGCGCGGCACGCTTCGCCGACGCCGCGAAGGCTTCGCGGATGCGGTTCAGGCCCGCGGCATCGAGCGCGAGGGGCGGCGTCTCGCCGTCCTTGTGCGGCACGGCCGACGGTCCATGCGGCAACCAGCCGCCATCGGCGACCGGCACGAGCTGGCCGCCCTCCCAGGGCGCCGCGCTCGACGCCTTGCGCCCCGCATGCGACAACTGCATCGCGATACGGACCGGCGAATGCTTGCGGATCGCGGCGAGCACCGGCTTCAGCGCGGCTTCGGTCACGTCGTCCCACAGGCCGAGGTCGCCATGCGTGATGCGCCCGTCGGGTTCCACCGCGGTCGCCTCGATGCACAGCAGCCCCGCGCCCGACAGCGCGAGATGGCCGAGGTGAATCATGTGCCAGTCGGTCGCTTCGCCGCGTTCGGCCGAGTACTGGCACATCGGGGAAATCACGATCCGGTTCGGAAGGGTCACGCCGCGCAGCGTGAACGGAGAAAACAGCGCAGTCATGGAAGCCGCTCGTCAGGAAAGGGGAAGAGCGGACGAGCGTAGCACGCACGCCTGAAGCGTGCAGATGGCGCGATCGGCAGTAAGCGGATGGTCAGGTACGGCCGGCCGCCGGCAGTACGCGGAATGCGCGGTGTACGGCGAGGCGCCGGCCCGCAACGGATGCGGGTCGGGCCGAACCTGTGCAGCGGGCGGAGCCGCCCGCGACGTCAGAGCCCGACGCTGCCGAGCCACTCCGCGAACATGCGCCGTGCGGCCGCCTCGAGCACGGGCCCGTGCTGCGCGGTATCGGCACGCAGCTGGCGCGCGTCGACGCCGGGCGTCGCGGCGATTTCGCCGGCGTTCGCGATCAGCCACGGTTCGAAGCGATCGGTGCGGATCTCGGGATGACATTGCAGCGCCAGCACGTGCTGCCCCCAGGCGAAGGCCTGGTGGCGGCAGGCCGGCGTCGACGCGAGATGGATCGCACCGCCCGGCAGGTCGAACGTATCGCCATGCCAGTGCAGCATCGACGTCGTCGCGCCATCGAGATGGCGCAGCGGCGATGCACGGCCGGCGTCGGTGAGCGTCAGCGGCGCCCAGCCGAGTTCGTGCTGCGCGGCCGGATAGACGCGTGCGCCGAGTGCCCGCGCGATGAACTGCGCGCCGAGGCAGATACCGAGGATCGGCAATCCCGCGTCGATACGCTGGCGCACGAGCGCCAGCAGCGGCGCGATCGTCGGATACTGCGCATCGTCGTACACGCTGAGCGGCCCGCCGAGCACGACCAACAGCGACGGCTCGCGCACGTCGAGCACCTCGACCCGCGACGATCCGACATCGACATAGCGCACCCGTCGACCGCGTTCGCCGAGCACCTGCTCGAAGCTCCCGAGATCCTCGAAATGCACGTGGCGGATCGCCACGACTTCAGCGTTCATCATCGGCCTCCCGGTCGATCGACGGACGTCAGCCTGCGAAAATCTTCCAGGTCTTCTTCTGCGTCGCCGCGTCGGCTTCTTCCTGCACCGAGCAGTCGAGACGCAGATCGCTGTCGGACATCGCGATGTCGAGCGCCGCGCAGTGATGCACGGTCTTCTTCGACGGCTTGCCCGGCTGGAAATGCGTGCACGTGAGGCACATGCGCTGCGGCGGCGTCGCACCGGCCACTTGCAGCTCGCGCAGCGTCTTCAGCAGCGCGCGATACAGCGTGCCCTGCTCGTCCGCGCCGAGCTTGCCGACCGCTTTCGTCAGGAATTCAGGCCACTGCAGTGCCTTCTTCGCGGCCGTGCGGCCACGCGCCGACAGGCGCACGGCCAGCGCGCGGCCGTCGTCCAGCGCACGGCGCTTCTCGACGAGCCCCTTCGTCTCGAGCGTGCTGACCGCATCGCTCGTGGTGGCCGCGGTGAGCTGCGTCTCGCGCGCGATCTCGCCGAGCCGCATCGGGCCCTTGCGCTGCAGCAGCAGCACGAGAATCTCGCCCTGCGTCGGCGTGAGGCCAGCGCCTTCCGCCCAATCCCATGCCTCGCTCCGCATGGCCGTGCTCAACCGCAGCAAGCTGTGGGTCACACGTCCCGCAGCCTGGTTCCCGTAAACGCCTTCGCTCATAGTCTTTTCGCTTTGCCGCCGCCCGGATTGCCGAGCAGCCGTAGTGTGGAGATCGAATGTCTATCTCAAAACAGACACACTCTCTCGAGTGCGTCAGCACGGCCGTCGCGAGGCACACGCGGCGGTCGCGTTCGCGGCGACCGGAGAGACACGCGTCGTTCCGGTGTCCGCAAAGCCGACATTCTAAGCGAGAGCGGAAAATCGCACAGCTAAGTTATCCCCTGCATTCTGTGGAAAATCACTGGATAACCGTCATTTTTCGTTGTGCGCGCAATGTCGCGCGCCCACAAAACGGGGCGCGCCGGCATTGTCCTGTTCGAATCGGCCATCGGCCGCATGGTAATGGTCCACCGGGTTATCCCGCCTGCAGAGCGTTGACTTTGCAGTGGAATATCGGGTTATCCACAGATTTTGAGGACGCCTGGCAACGATTTCGGCGGGACACGGCGCCGAGCGCCGTTCAGCGAATCCCGGTTCGGTCGATCCTGCAATCTGCAAAACATTTTTTCACTCACGCCAACGTAAGCACTGCTGCCGGACCGTCTCGTTCAGCGATTTTTCCTGTTTGAAAACGGTTCTCAACCACGATGCGTCGTTCACGCGCGCCTTCGCGAGCGCACCGATTTCGTCGAGCGCCGCGCGCGAGCCCAGCTCGGCTGCATGCGGCGCGATCCGGTCAAGCGTGTCGAGGATGTCTTCCGCGATCGTGCGGCGCTCCCCCGTCTGAGGATTCACGCAGGTGCCTTCGAGCCCGAAGCGGCACGCTTCGAAACGGTTGAACGTGTAGACCAGGTAGTCGTCCTCCGACAGCTTCAGCGGCCGGTCGGTCAGCAGGTAACGCGCGAGCGTCTGGATGTAGCAGGCGATCGCCGCGGCGCGATCGACCGACAGCGGCGTGTCCATCACGCGCACCTCGATCGTGCCGTAGCCGGGCTTCGGCCGGATGTCCCAGTAGAAGTCCTTCATCGAGTTGACGACGCCCGTGTTCACCATCTTCGTGAAGTACTCCTCGAAGCTGTCCCAGGTGAGCACGAACGGCGCGCGGCCCGACAGCGGGAACGCGAAGACCGAATTCAGGCGTGCCGAATGGAAGCCCGTGTCGACGTTCTGCACGAACGGCGACGACGCGGACAGCGCGATGAAGTGCGGAATGAAGCGCGACATCGAGTGCAGCAGGAACAGCGCGCTGTCGGGATCGGGACAGCCGATGTGCACGTGCTGGCCGAACACGGTGAACTGTTTCGCGAGATAGCCGTACAGCTCGGAGATGTACTGGAAGCGCGGCGCATCGTAGATCTGCCGGTCGCTCCATTGCTGGAACGCATGCGTGCCGCCGCCGGCCAGCCCGACGTTGAGCTGGTCGGCCGCCTTCACGAGCACGTCGCGGATCGCATGCAGCTCGCTGACGGCCTGCTCGTGCGAATGGCAGATGCCGGTCGACAGCTCGATCATGCTTTCGGTGATTTCCGGCGTGATGTTGCCCGGAAAGGTCTCGCCCTGGATCAGGCGCATCAGATCGGATGCCGCTTTGGTCAGGTCGTAGTTGTGCGTGTTGACGACCTGGATCTCCAGTTCGACGCCGAACGTGAACGGTTCGGAATTGACGAAGGTTTCGAGTGCCATGGCAGGTTCCGGAATCAGTTGCCGTCGCTGCGTTCGCCGACCGCCGACAGGCAGCGATAGACGACGAACGGGCTGACGAGCTGCAGGATCACGATCGAGCACATCACGATCGCGCGCAGGTGCGGGTCGAAATTCGGATAAAGCTGGTAGGTATCGTCGACGAGCAGGTACGACAGCGCGGACATCGGCGTGAGCGCGATGCCGAGCGCGACGCCCTGCTTCATCCCGAGGCCGCTCGGCTTCGCGAACGCGACGACGCCGGCCAGCTTCGCGACGAGCCGCGTGACGATCAGCACGATCGCGAGCAGCCCGCCGAGCGCGATGTCGCCCCACGTGAACGACGTGAGCGTCAGCACGAACAGCACCACCGTCAGCAGCCAGCCGGCCGTGCCGAAATGCTCGGGCCACAGTTGCGGCCGTGCTTCGAGGTTCTTCACGATGATGCCGGCGAGCAGCAGCGTGAGCAGCGTCGACAGCTTCAGCGCCTGCGCGACGGCGATCGCCAGCATCACGAGCCCGAACAGCGCGACGAACGAATGCTCGTCGCGCATCGTCGCGGTCATGTGACGGAACAGGTAATTGCACGAACGCGCGACGAGATACGCGACGATGAACGAACCGGCGAGCAGGTAGAGCGGCTGCAGGATCGTCGCGAACACGTTGCCGTACGCTTCCTGGTGCAGCCAGCTCGTGACGAGCTTGGTCAGCACGATCGCATACACGCTGTTGAGCGCGGTGAGCGTGATCAGGCGTTGCGATACCTGCCCTTCCGCGCGCAGTTCGGTCTTGAGCTGGATCACCATCGACGGCGACGTCGCGATCGCGATCGCCGACAGCACCAGCGCGACCATGCCCGATACACCGAGCGCGAGCATCACGAACAGCACGAGCACGAAGGTCAGCGTGGCTTCCGCGAGACTCGACGCGACGAGCCACGGATTGCGCCGGATCCAGCGCAGGTCGAGGCGGCTGCCGAGTTCGAACAGCAGCAGGCCGAGCGCGACGTCCATCAGCAGCCGCGAGGTTTCGTCGGTGCTCGCGTCGATCACGCCGAATCCGAACGAACCGGCGATCAGGCCGATCACGGCATAGCCGGTGATGCGCGGCAGGCGCCACGCGCGATAGCACAGCTCGCCGCACAGGCCGGCTGCGAACAGCGCGAGCCCGGCCCAGAACACGGCATCCGGCGTAAGCGGCCAGTTGGGCAGGAATGAGAACGCCGACTTCATCGTGGTGACTTCTCCTTTGGAAGCAACCGCCAGCGACGCGGGGTCAAGCGACAGGAATGGATGCGCGCCGGCTGGGTATCGCCCCGAATGTGATTGTTGTGCTCGACGACGGCGGTACATGGGGTCCGCCTGTTCCACCACAGGGCGGAACGTCGTTCAGGTTGCCGATCTGGATTGTCGGCCTGGTGTGTGAACGGACTGCGCAGTCTCGAGGATTCTGATTCGAAATCGTGCCGACCGTTCCATTGAAGCATGTTCGGCGCCTGGCCGAACGAACGCGAAGGAAACCGATTGTGCCACAGCTTTTTCGCTCCGGAACCGATTGAATCGACTCGCGGCGCTGTGCGGCACCGCAGGTCTTTGGTTTCAAAGGTTTACTTGTATATATACGTAGTAGAAGTTAACAAAGGACGCACAGTTCTGTGGATAACTCCGGTTTACGCTGGCAGATCAAGGTGTTGGCGAAACCATAACCGGTTGCACAGGCTGTTCGTGCACAGACATTTGAGTTGAGCAACTTTCGGGCCGCTGCACAGCTGTGCCGAGTTGCCCAGTTTACGTCCACTGTGATTGCACACGAAGTGCGCGCGGATTCCGCGCGGTTATCCACAGCATCGCGTGGATAACCTTGCGCGGAAAAATCGGGAAACTGTGACGCAGGCGTGCGACCGGTCAGCCGGTCGAACCGACGCGGCGGGCGCGCAGTGCGCGGATCAGGAAGCGGGCGGGATCGATCGCGTCGGCGAGCTCGCGCTCGAGCGGCCAGGGTTCGCCTTCGAGTTGCGACGCGATCAGTTCGGCGCCGAGCGCCGCCCACACGAGCCCGCGCGAACCGAAGCCGAATGCACCGTAGAGGCCCGGCATGCGCGGCAGGTCGCGCGCCTGCGCACCGCCCAGCGCGCGTGCGTTCGCAACGGCCTGCGCTTCGTCGGCGAGCGGGCCGACGAGCGGCAGGCGATCGCCGACGACCCAGCGGAACGCCACGCGGCCGCGCAGCGTGGCGGGCTCCGGCCACTCGCCGATCAGGCCCGGCAGCAGGCGCCGCACGCGCTCGAGGTTTTCGGCGTGGCCGGCCGCGCGCATCGCGGGATCGGTGTCGTCCGGCTCGAAGGTGGCGCCGATCAGCAGCGTGCCGTCGTCGAGCGGGATCGCGTAGCCGTCGCCGATCGCCGGGCACGGCAGCGGCGCCGTCGTGCCCGGCGGCAGCAGCGTGAGCTGGCCGCGCACCGGTTGCAGCGCGACGTGCTGCAATCCGGCAAGGCGCGCGGCGTCGCCCGCGTTCGCGAGCACGACGACGGGCGCGTCGGCCAGCGTGGCGCCCGTCTCGTCGAGCGCATGCCAGATGTCGTCCCGCCGCTCGAGCCGCGCGACGCGGGTGGACGCAAGCAGGCGCACACGCTCGCCGGCCGCCGTGCATTGCGCGGCGCACAGCCCGGCCGGCCAGACGGCGCCGCCGTGCGGAAACAGCAGCCCGCCATGCGCGACCGGCAGGTTCAGGTGCGCACGCGCGGCATCGGCGTCGAGCAGCGTCACGTAGTCGGACGGCGCACCGAAGGCATCGAACGCGTCGCGCATCCGCGCGAAATCGTCGGCCGATTCGGCGAGATGGATCATCCCCCGCGTGCTGCGTGCGAAGGCATGGCCCGCACGTTCGAGGGCTCGCCAGCGTGCGATCGCGTGCAGGAAGCCGCCGCGCGTGAGCCGGCTCGCGACGTTGTCGTCGCGCGTCATCAACGGATGGAAAACGCCGGCCGGATTGCCCGACGCGTCGCGCGCGATTCGTTCGTGCCGCTCGATCAACGTGACGTCCCAGCCGCGCGCGGCCAGACGTTCGACCACCGCGCAGCCCGCGAGGCCCGCGCCGATCACGATCGCGCGGCGTACTGCAACGGGCAATGCATGCGGCGGTTCGTGCCGGCGCGCGCGCCAGCGTGGCGCATATTCGCCGACGAGACGACCGTCGACTTCGCGGAACGTGAAACCTGTCTCGCCGAGCGCGTGTTTCACGGCATCGGACGTTGCATGCGTCGCAAACGTTGCGTGCTCGCCGGCCATTTTTGCGAGCGCGCGAATTCCGTCGCTCGACGCCGCGGCGCCATCGAGAAAAAATGCATCGGCGCGCGCGACGAGCTTCTTCGACAGCTCGATCGCATCGCCGAACGCGAGCGTGAGCACCACGCGCCCTGCGTCGAATTCGAGCCGGTGCAGGCCCGGCACCAGCATCGGCCATGCATCGATCAATGCGTCGACGTCTGCCGATATGGTTGTGTCTGCAACCATATGCGACACCGCGCGGCGCAGGTCGTCGCGCGACAACGGGTGCGGTTCGACCGCGACGACGTGCAGCCGTTCGCAGCGCTCAGGATCGCCGCGCCACGCGGCCCATGCGGCGAGGAAGCCGGCGCCCGCGCCGAATCCCGTCGTGACGATTGTGAACGTTCGGCGGCGCTGCCAGCGCGCGGGCAGCCCGTTGCCCGCGACGAACGCGCGATGCGCGTGCGCGAGCGTGCCGGATGCGCCGCGATGGAGCTTGCCGAACTCGGGCGAAACGAGCGTGCCGTCGTCGCAAAGCGCGAGCGTGGCGGAAACAAGTCGGTCGGGCATGCGAAACAAAAAACGTGGCAGCCAAGCCTGGCAAGGGATTGCGGGAGACCGTCCGACGGGCCGTTGGGAAAAGCCAACGGGGCGACGGTCGGGCGGACCGCGCTGCGTATCCTGTCCGGTTGGCGCAGGTCAAAAAACGGGCAATCGACGATTCATTCGGCGAAATACCGATGAAAATCTTTGAAACCCTTGTCGTTATTGGGTTTGCGCTGCGCTATCATAGCAACGCCGTACCGCGGGGTGGCCGCCGGCAAGCCGGAGGGCGCGTCGCGCGGGCCAGGATTCGGCGCTGTGTCGTCGGAGTCTGACTCTCGACGGCACGGTTCGCGCACGTATAATCGGCGCGTTCGCGCTGTTCGTGTCAACCTAACCTGATAAAGGAACCTTAATGAACAAACAGGAACTGATCGACGCCGTCGCCGCCCAAACGGGCGCCAGCAAGGCTCAAACCGGCGAAACGCTGGACACGCTGCTCGAAGTCATCAAGAAGGCCGTGTCGAAGGGTGATGCGGTTCAGCTGATCGGCTTCGGCAGCTTCGGTTCGGGCAAGCGCGCAGCACGTACGGGCCGCAACCCGAAGACGGGCGAAACCATCAAGATCCCGGCAGCCAAGACGGTCAAGTTCACGGCTGGCAAGGCGTTCAAGGACGCCGTCAACAAGCGTTAAACCCGCGCCTGTTCCAGGAAAAACCCGCCTCTCGGCGGGTTTTTTGTTGGGCGCGCGCGGCATTTTCGCCACAGTTCGCGCCGCTCTTGCAAAAGTTAACGGTTACTTTTACAAGCCGTTACCAAGCGATCATGCGTGCACGATCTGCGTGTCGCCGTGATCGTCGTCGTGCGAATCGACATCCCACGCCGGGAACGGATCGTCGAACGCCGCCCATCCGGCCGCGCCGAGCGCGAACTCCGCATCGGTCAGCAGGCACGCATCGAGTTTCGCGCGCCACGCGTCGGCGTCGAGCGCGATGCCGATCAGCACGAGTTCCTGCCGGCGATCGCCGACCGTGCGATCGTCGAGATCGCCCAGCCATTCCGTGCGGATTTCGGCGAGCAACTCGTCGTCGTCCGGCCATTCCGCGCGATCCTGCGCCGCCCACCACAAGCCTGCCGGGCCATGCCGGCACACGCCGCCCGCCTGCGATAGCGAGCCCGCGATGTCGTTGCGCGTCGCGAGCCAGAAGAAACCCTTGCTGCGCAGCACGCCCGGCCACTCCTGATGCAGCAGCGCCCAGAGTCGTGCCGGGTGAAACGGCCGGCGCGCGCGGTAAACAAAATTGCCGATTCCGAATTCGTCGGCTTCGCCGTGCACGTGCGCATGATGGTCGTCATGGCAGTCGGGGTCGTCGCAATGCGTGTGATCGTGATCGAGCGACGCGAGCCAGCCCGGCGCGTTCGCGGCTTCGTCGAAATCGAAGCGGCCGGTGTTCAGCACTTCGTCGAGCGGCACGTTGCCGAACGTCGACACGACCTGGTGCGCGCGCGGATTGAGGTGCGCGAGGATGTGCTGCAGGCGCGCGAGATCGTCCGCGCCGACGAGGTCGGCCTTGTTGATCACCAGCACGTCGCAGAATTCGATCTGCTCGATCAGCAGTTCGACGAGCGTGCGGTCGTCGTCTTCCGACGCGGCGATGCCGCGCGTCGCGAGCGCGTCGTCGGAGCCGTAGTCGCGCAGGAAGTTGTACGCGTCGACCACGGTGACGAGCGTGTCGAGCCGCGCGATGGACGACAGCGACGCGCCGTCGTCGTCGACGAACGTGAAGGTTTCGGCGATCGGCATCGGCTCCGCGATACCGGTCGATTCGATCATGATCGCGTCGAAGCGGCCTTCGGATGCAAGGTTGCGGATCTCGACGAGCAGATCGTCGCGCAGTGTGCAGCAGATGCAGCCGTTCGACATTTCGACGAGGCGTTCCTCGACGTGCGACAGCGCCTGTGCATCGCGCACGAGCGACGCGTCGATGTTGACCGCCGCGAGATCGTTGACGATCACCGCGACTTTCAGGCCGGCGCGGTTCGCGAGGACGTGGTTGAGCAGCGTGGTCTTGCCGGCGCCGAGGAAACCGGACAGCACGGTGACGGGCAACGGCTGTTTCATTGCCGGATTCATGATGATATGCACCAACGGAAAAGATGAAAAAGCGGCCGCGGCGCCCTGCCGGGGCGCGATCGGCCCGCGCACGGGCCAAACGGCGGCGTCAGCCCGCATTGTGCATCAAACGCGCGCGGCCGGCCCGGCGCCGGCCGGTGACGCGGCGCAGAATCACTGAGCGGCTTGAGCGGCTTGCGTGGTCTGCGCGGGCGGCAGCAGCTTCCATTGCGTCAGGATGCCGGCGATCTGCCGCGCGTACTTGTCGCGTAGCGACGGCGTTTCCGAATGATAGGCGCCGACTGCCTGCCACGTGTTGCCGTAGCGATTCATCTTCTGCTTGAGATGCCACGCGGCGATGTACACGTTCTTGCACGGCTCCATCAGCGTGTCGCGGCCGATCCCGTAGCGCGACAGCGTCGGCAGGTGGATCGAATTGATCTGCATCAGGCCGTAGTCGACCGAGCCGTTGGTGTTCTTGTTCAGCGCGCCGGGCCGGTTGCGCGACTCCTGCCACGCGATCGCGCGCAGGATCAGCGGATTGACCTGCTGATATTTGGCCGCTTCGTCGAAACAATCGGCGCGTGCGTTGCCGCTGGCGAACCACGCGCCGGCGGCGATCAACGCGATCGAAGCGAACCGTCTGTTCATCGTGCGGAAGCGAAAAGGAATTGCGCGAAGCTCGGGAAAACCCGTGCCTGTTATTAGTGCGACGAGAAACGCGCCGCCCGTATCATACCGGCAGACCGTCAGATTGCGACAGGCAGGAATACGGCAGCCCGGTTATACCGCATTTCCGTGTCGGATCATCGCGAAAACAAGGGAGAGGGCCGGCATGCGGAGGGCGACGCGGATCCTTACATATTGCATACGGTTCGCCGGACACATGTCGTATGTGAGACAGTCCTCGGATCAATGTGATATTTCGGACATGAAAAACTGCTAATGTCGCCTCTTTCGGACTTGGATCCCAGCACTACCGCCGGAAGTGGCCTGAGCCGGCATCGACCCATTCATCCATGACAAGAAATCGCTTCGTTATGCGGCGTGTTGCCACGACCCTGCTCGTGGCCGGCATCATCGTCTCGCAGGCCGCCTACGCTCAGGTCACGCTCAATTTCGTGAATGCGGATATCGACCAGGTCGCGAAAGCGATCGGCGCCGCGACCGGCAAGACCATCATCGTCGACCCCCGCGTGAAGGGGCAGCTCAATCTCGTGGCCGAACGGCCGGTGCCGGAAGACCAGGCGTTGAAGACGCTGCAGTCGGCGCTGCGCATGCAGGGCTTTGCGCTCGTGCAGGATCACGGCGTGCTGAAGGTCGTGCCGGAAGCCGACGCGAAGTTGCAGGGCGTGCCGACCTACGTCGGCAATGCGCCGCAGGCGCGTGGCGACCAGGTGATCACGCAGGTGTTCGAGCTGCACAACGAATCGGCGAACAACCTGCTGCCGGTGCTGCGGCCGCTGATCTCGCCGAACAACACGGTGACGGCCTACCCGGCGAACAACACGATCGTCGTGACCGACTATGCGGACAACGTGCGCCGCATCGCGCAGATCATCTCGGGCATCGACAGCGCCGCGGGCGCGCAGGTGCAGGTCGTGACGCTGCGCAACGCGAACGCGATCGACCTCGCCGCGCAGATGCAGAAGATGCTCGACCCGGGTGCGATCGGCAACAGCGACGCGACGCTGAAGGTGTCGGTCACGGCCGACCCGCGCACCAACTCGCTGCTGCTGCGCGCATCGAACGGATCGCGCCTCGCGGCCGCGAAACGTCTCGCGCTGCAGCTCGACGCGCCGAGCGCGGTGCCCGGCAACATGCACGTCGTGCCGCTGCGCAACGCCGATGCGGTGAAGCTCGCGAAGACGCTGCGCGGGATGCTCGGCAAGGGCGGCAACGACAGCGGCTCGTCGGCGTCGTCCAACGATGCGAACAGCTTCAACCAGAACGGCGGTTCGTCGGCGAGCGGCAACTTCTCGACCGGCACGTCGGGCACCCCGCCGCTGCCGTCGGGCGGCCTGGGCGGCTCGTCGTCGTCGTCCTACGGCAGCGGTTCTTCGTCCAGCGGCGGAATCGGCAGCGGCGGCCTGCTGGGCGGCGACAAGGACAAGAGCGGTGACGACAACCAGCCAGGCGGGATGATCCAGGCCGACTCGGCCACCAACTCGCTGATCATCACCGCGTCCGATCCGGTTTACCGGAACCTGCGCTCGGTGATCGACCAGCTCGACGCGCGGCGCGCGCAGGTCTATATCGAAGCGCTGATCGTCGAGCTGAACTCGACGACGCAGGGGCAACTCGGTATCCAGTGGCAGGTCGCGAGCGGCCAGTTCCTCGGCGGCACGAACCTGGCCGCGGCGGCCGGCAACGTCGCGGGCAACAGCATCATCAACCTCACGACCGGCACCGCGGGCAGTACCGGCGCCGGCCTCGCGGCCAACCTTTCGGGGCTGAACCAGGGGCTCAACATCGGCTGGCTGCACAACATGTTCGGCGTGCAGGGCCTCGGCGCGCTGCTGCAGTATTTCTCGGGCGTGAGCGACGCGAACGTGCTGTCGACGCCGAACCTGATCACGCTCGACAACGAGGAAGCGAAGATCGTCGTCGGCCAGAACGTGCCGATCGCGACCGGTTCGTACTCGAACCTGACGAGCGGCACCACGAGCAATGCGTTCAACACGTACGATCGTCGCGACGTCGGCCTGACGCTGCACGTGAAGCCGCAGATCACCGACGGCGGGATCCTGAAGCTGCAGCTCTATACGGAGGATTCGGCGGTCGTCAGCGGCACCACCAGCGCGCAGACCGGCCCGACCTTCACGAAGCGCTCGATCCAGTCGACGATCCTGGCCGACAACGGCGAGATCATCGTGCTCGGCGGCCTGATGCAGGACAACTACGCGGTGTCGAACAGCAAGGTGCCGCTGCTCGGCGACATCCCGTGGATCGGCCAGCTGTTCCGTTCGGAATCGAAGCAGCGGCAGAAGACGAACCTGATGGTGTTCCTGCGCCCGGTGATCATTTCCGATCGCAGCACCGCGCAGGAAGTCACGGCCAACCGCTACGACTACATCCAGGGTGTGACGGGCGCGTACAAGTCGGACAACAACGTGATCCGCGACAAGGACGATCCGGTCGTCCCGCCGATGCCGATCGGTCCGAGCCAGGGCGGCACGCCGGCCGGCAACCTGTTCGATCTCGACAAGATGCGTCGCCAGCAGTTGCAGCGCCAGGTCGCGCCGGTGCCGGCCCAGCCGTTGCCGGAAGCCACGCCCGCGCAGCCGCAGGGCGTGCCGCAGCAGGCGGTGCCGGCCCAGCCGCTGACCACCGCACCGGGAGCCTCGCAGTGAGCGACGTGCTCGCGTCTTCCGCCCACGACGGCGCGCCGGGCGAACGCCAGCCGCCATCGCCGCTCGCCGCGCGCCTGCTGCCGTACGGCTTCGCGAAGAGCGGCCAGGTGCTGATCGCGCATCAGCTCGACGACACGCTGGAGGTATGGATCAGCGAACGCACGAGCGACGCCGCGCTCGCGGAGATCGCGCGCAACTTCGGCTCGATCGCCGTGCATCGCGTGCCGGCCGACGAGCTCGCGCAGGCGATCAACCAGGCCTACGCGCGCCAGGACGGCAGCGCCGCGCAGGTGGTCGGCGAGGTCGAAGGCGAAGTCGACCTGTCGCGGCTGATGCAGGACATCCCCGAAGTCGAGGATCTGCTCGAATCGGAAGACGACGCGCCGATCATCCGGATGATCAACGCGCTGCTCACGCAAGCGGCGCGCGAACAGGCGTCGGACATTCACATCGAGCCGTTCGAGAATGCGTCGGTCGTGCGCTTTCGCGTCGACGGCACGCTGCGCGACGTCGTGCGCCCGAAGAAGGCGCTGCACGGCGCGCTGATCTCGCGGATCAAGATCATGGCGCAGCTCGACATCGCGGAGAAGCGCCTGCCGCAGGACGGCCGCATCACGCTGCGCGTCGGCGGCCGGCCGGTCGACGTGCGGGTGTCGACGCTGCCGACCGGGCACGGCGAGCGCGCGGTGCTGCGTCTGCTCGAAAAGGATGCGCAGCGCCTGAACCTCGAAGCGCTCGGGATGGGCCGCGACACGCTCGTCCAGTTCGACAAGCTGATCGGCCGCCCGCACGGCATCGTGCTCGTCACCGGCCCGACCGGTTCGGGCAAGACGACTACGCTGTACGCGTCGATGTCGCGGCTCGAAACCGCGACGACCAACATCATGACCGTCGAGGACCCGATCGAATACGACCTGTCCGGCATCGGCCAGACGCAGGTGAACGAGCGAATCGGGATGACCTTTGCCCGCGCGCTGCGCTCGATCCTGCGCCAGGACCCGGACGTGATCATGATCGGCGAAATCCGCGACCTCGAAACCGCGCAGATCGCGGTGCAGGCGTCGCTGACGGGCCACCTCGTGCTCGCGACGCTGCACACGAACGACGCGGCGTCCGCCGTCACGCGCCTGACCGACATGGGCGTCGAGCCGTACCTGCTCGCGTCGTCGCTGCTCGGCGTGCTCGCGCAGCGCCTCGTGCGCCAGCTCTGCCCGGTCTGCAAGGAAGAGCGCCATGAGGACGGCCGTACCGTGTGGCATCCGGTCGGCTGCGCGAAGTGCGGACATTCCGGTTATGCGGGCCGGCGCGGTGTGTACGAGCTGCTGGTGATCGACGATTCGATTCGCTCGCTGATCCACCGCAACGCGGCCGATGCCGAGATCCTGGCTGCCGGCCGCGCGGAAGGCATGCGCACGCTGCGCGACGACGCCGAGCGCTGGCTCGCGTCCGGCGCGACGTCGCTCGAGGAAGTGCTGCGCGTGACGGGAGGCGCATAGCGCGATGCCGGCATTCCGTTTCGAAGCAATCGATGCGGCGGGACGCGCGCAGAAAGGCGTGATCGATGCCGACAGCGCGCGCGCCGCGCGCGGCCAGCTGCGCACGCAGGGGCTCACGCCGCTCGTCGTCGAGCCGGCCGCGAGCGCGACGCGCGGCGCGCGTTCGCAGCGGCTCGCGTTCGGCCGCAAGCTGTCGCAGCGCGAACAGGCGATCCTCACGCGCCAGCTCGCGAGCCTGCTGATCGCCGGGCTGCCGCTCGACGAGGCGCTCGGCGTGCTGACCGAGCAGGCCGAGCGCGACTACATCCGCGAACTGATGGCCGCGATCCGCGCGGAAGTGCTCGGCGGCCATTCGCTCGCGAATGCGCTCGGCCAGCATCCGCGCGATTTTCCGGAAATCTATCGCGCGCTGGTCGCGGCCGGCGAGCACACCGGCAAGCTCGGCATCGTGCTGTCGCGCCTGGCCGACTACATCGAGCAGAGCAATGCGCTCAAGCAGAAGATCCTGCTGGCGTTCACGTATCCGGGCATCGTCACGCTGATCGCATTCGGCATCGTCACGTTCCTGCTGAGCTACGTCGTGCCGCAGGTCGTCAACGTGTTCGCGAGCACGAAGCAGCAGTTGCCGATCCTCACGGTCGTGATGATGGCGCTGTCGGAATTCGTGCGGCACTGGTGGTGGGCGATCCTGATCGCGGTCGCGCTCATCGTGTGGTTCGTGAAGGCGACGCTGTCGCGCGCCGGGCCCCGGCTCGCGTTCGATCGCTGGGTGCTGACCGCGCCGCTCGCGGGCAAGCTCGTGCGCGGCTACAACACGGTGCGTTTCGCGAGCACGCTCGGCATTCTCACCGCGGCCGGCGTGCCGATCCTGCGCGCGTTGCAGGCGGCCGGCGAGACGCTGTCGAACCGCGCGATGCGCGCGAACATTGACGATGCGATCGTGCGCGTGCGCGAAGGCTCGGCGCTGTCGCGCGCGCTGAACAACGTGAAGACGTTTCCGCCGGTGCTCGTGCACCTGATTCGTTCGGGCGAGGCGACGGGCGACGTGACGACGATGCTGGATCGCGCGGCCGAAGGCGAAGCGCGCGAGCTGGAGCGCCGCACGATGTTCCTGACGAGCCTGCTGGAGCCGCTGCTGATCCTCGCGATGGGCGGCATCGTGCTCGTGATCGTGCTGGCCGTGATGCTGCCGATCATCGAGCTGAACAACATGGTGCAGTGACGGAGCGGCCCGATTCCGCTTGCCGGGCCGCCGCCGTTCAGCGCATGTAGATCGCGGGGGACGGCGTGTTCGCCGGGAGCTGGATTTCGGCGCGGGCGCCGTTGCGGTCGACGATGATCGAGCGCGGGCGCACTTCGGCGAGCTTCGCGCCGGACGTGACGTCCGCGCCGAGCGACACGGCGTGCGGCGGTTCGCCGCCGACGCTGACGATCGCGGCGCCGCCGTGGTCGAGCGCGAGAATGCCGAACAGGTGGATGTCCTGGACGGGATTCTTGTCGAGCTGACCGCCGAAGAGCGCGGCGGCGTCCTCGGTGCGGATCGGCAGCCGCGCGGCGGCGGCGGGCAGCGGCGCTTCGCGAGCGGACAGCGTGACGACCCAGTAGGTGGCCGTCGCGCACAAACCCGCGAAGAGGGCGAGGGAAAGGATCCGGATCGAGAGCGCGTTCATGCGCGCTATTGTACGGATGTATATGAAATTTGCGTTGGGTGAAAGCCCTCGGCGATGCGCGCCTTACAATGCGTGCTCCGCGCCCGCCGGTCCGGAAGGTTGCCGTCAGGCAATCGTCCGGTGCGCCGGGTGCGTCACTCAATCGACGACATTTTTTGGAAAGAGGTAGTCAGTCATGCAAACGTGGATCACTCGCCGCAACGCGGCCGTGCGTCGTCAGCGCGGTTTCACGCTGATCGAGATCATGGTGGTGGTCGCGATCCTCGGGATCCTCGCGGCGCTGATCGTGCCGAAGATCATGAGCCGCCCGGACGAGGCGCGCCGCATCGCCGCGAAGCAGGACATCGGCACGATCATGCAGGCGCTCAAGCTGTATCGTCTCGACAACGGCCGCTATCCGACCCAGGAGCAGGGCCTGAACGCGCTGATCCAGAAGCCGACCAACGATCCGATCCCGAACAACTGGAAGGACGGCGGCTATCTCGAGCGCCTGCCGAACGATCCGTGGGGCAACGGGTACAAGTACCTGAACCCGGGCGTGCACGGCGAGATCGACGTGTTCAGCTACGGCGCCGACGGCAAGGAAGGCGGCGAAAGCAACGACTCCGACATCGGCTCGTGGCAATAAGCCGGCGCTGATCGCCGCGACGCTTCATTCCCGTTCTTCTTCATGCTCGCCATTCGCACGACCTCCCGCTGCGGCCGCGATTGCCGTGTGCGTCGCGGTGCGGTGCCGTCCGCACCGGCAGGTGCCGATGGCGGCTCGATGAAGCACCGCGCGGCGCGGCGTCGCGCGCGCGGGTTCACGCTGCTCGAAATGCTGGTCGTGCTCGTGATCGCGGGGCTGCTGGTGTCGCTCGCGTCGCTGTCGCTGACGCGCAATCCGCGCACCGACCTGCGCGAGGAAGCGCAGCGCATCGCGCTGCTGTTCGAGACGGCCGGCGACGAAGCGCAGGTGCGTGCGCGGCCGATCGCATGGCAGCCGACCGCGCACGGCTTCCAGTTCGACGTGAGCTCGCCCGACGGCTGGCGCACGCTGCGTGACGACCTGCTGCGCCCGCGCGACTGGGATGGCGGCGTCACCGGCGCGGACATCGATTACCCGGGGTCGGATACGCGCGCGAGCCGAGTCGTGTTCGGCACCGAGAGCATCGACACGCCCGTGCGCGTGACGCTGCATTCGGCCGCCGGCAGCGCGACGATCGTCGGCACCGGCAACGGCCGCTACGAGGTGCAATGACGATGCGTCGTCGCCTGCCCTTCCCCGTTTCTTCATCCCGCGGCTTCACGATGATCGAGGTGCTGGTCGCGCTCGCGATCATCGCGGTCGCGCTCGCCGCGTCGATCCGTGCGGTCGGCACGATGGCGACCAATGCGTCCGACCTGCATCGCCGGCTGCTCGCCGGCTGGAGCGCAGACAACGCGCTCGCGCAGCTGCGGCTCACGCATGCGTGGCCGGAAGTCGGCGAGCAGAGTTTCGACTGCTCGCAAGGCAACGTGCAGCTGGTCTGCACGCAGCGCGTGAGCACCACGCCGAACCCGGTGTTCCGGCGCGTGCGGATTTCGGTGAGCATGCCTGGCCGCGCCGGCGTGCTCGCGCAGATGGTGACGGTGGTCGCGAATGAAACCAGCCGTCCGCTCTGACGCGCCGATGCGCCGCCCGTCCGCCCGCCCGGCGCGCCTCGCCACCCGCGGCTTCACGCTGATCGAGCTGATGATCGCGATCGCGATCCTCGCGGTGGTCGCGATCCTCGCGTGGCGCGGGCTCGACCAGATCATGCGCGGTCGCGACAAGGTCGCGGCCGCGATGGAAGACGAGCGCGTGTTCGCGCAGATGTTCGACCAGATGCGCATCGACGCGCGGCTCGCCGCGACCGACGACGAAGCCGGCCAGCCGGCGATCGGCGTCGCCGGCAATACGCTGCAGATCGTGCGCGAACTCGACGTGCCGGGCGTCGCGCCGCGGCTGCAGGTGGTTCGCTACCGGATCGCCGGCGGGCGCGTCGTGCGCTATGCGTCGCCGCCGATCGACGACACGAACCGGCTGCGCACCATGCTGAAGGACAGCAGCGTCGAAGGCTGGAGCTGGGTCGCGCTGATGGGCGGCGTCGGCGCGATCGACGCGAAGCTGTACGTGCCGCGCGTGGGCTGGACCACCAACCTGCAGACGGCCGACGAAGCGCTCGCGCAGAACAACGACGCGCTCAAGGTGCCGCAGATCGGCAACGCGCCGCCGGCGCGCGCGGTGACCGGGCTGCAGGTCAGCATCGGCGCGACGTCGCTGCGCGTGCCGGTCACGCGCATCTTCCTCGTCGGGGAATGACGATGCGTGCGCGCCCACTCCACCGAATGCCTGCCCGCCGCCAGCGCGGCGCCGCGATCATCACCGCGCTGCTCGTGGTCGCGCTGTCGGCGATCCTCGTGTCGGGGATGCTGTGGCGCCAGCAGGTGCAGATCCGCCGGATCGAAAACCAGCGCGTGATCGCGCAGGCGCAGTGGGTCGCGCGCGGCGCGCTCGACTGGACCCGGATGATCCTGCGCTCCGAAGGCGATACGGCGCCCGGCATCACGTATCTCGGCGGGATCTGGGGCGTGCCGATCGCGAAGACCAAGCTGTCGGATTTCCTCGGCCGAATCGGCGCGCCCAACGACACCGACGCCGAAGACACCTACCTGTCCGGCTCGATCGAGGACGCGCAGGCGAAGTTCAACCTGCGCAACCTCGTGTCGTCGCCGGCGCCCGGCGTGCTGCAACTGAACGTCACGCAGATGCAGGCGTTCCAGCGCCTGCTGACGACGCTTGGCTACGACAGCGCGTTCGCGAAGCGCATCGCGCTGCAGGTGCGCGCGGGCCTGCTGCATTCGGCCACGCGGTTCCAGATGCCGAACCTGCCCGGCGGCGGCACCGCGGCAAACGCCGCGACCGCGCCGGTGACGAGCGGCGACATGCAGGGCAGCGGCTTCACCGACGATCCCGGGATGGCCGGCGGCGACCGCGGGCCCGCGCCGCTGATGATGACGCGCGTCGACAGCCTGCTCGACGTCAACGGCGTGACGCCCGAGATGGTCGCGCGGCTGCGCCCGTTCGTCACCGTGCTGCCGACTACCACGCCCGTGAACATGAACACCGCGTCGGCCGAAGTGATCGCGGCGCTGATACCGGGGATGAGCGTGTCGTCCGCGCAGGCGCTCGTGTCGCGCCGCGAGACGGTGTTTTTCCGGAACGTCGGCGACGTGCAGCTCGCGCTGCGCGGCGCCGGCGCGCCGCCGAACGTGACGATCGACTCGAGCCTCGTCGACGTCAATTCGAGCTATTTCATCGTGCATGGCCGGATCCAGCACGAACGCGCGGAGGTCGACCGCACCTCGCTCGTGTATCGTGATCCGACCACGCACTCGACGCGGGTCGTGCGCATCCGCGACCAGCTATAACGACGCCAATCGGGAGAGGAGCTCTTGTGAGCACGTTGATTGTTTCTTTGCCGCCGCGCGAGCCTGCCGTGCCGTTGCAGGAATGGCAGTGGCCCGAGCTGCCGTTCACGCTCGTCGACAAGGCCGGCCAGGTGCAGCGCGCGGGCCGCGCCGCGCTCGCGCTGCTGCCGCGCGCGAACGCGACGGTGCTGATCGTCGCCGCGCGCGACGTGCTGCTGCTGGCCGCGACCGTGCCGCCGCTGAAGGGGCCGAAGCTGCGCCAGGCGCTGCCCAACATCGTCGAGGATCAGCTGATCCAGGACCCGCTCGGCTGCCACATCGCGCTCGATCCGGCCGCGCTGCCCGACGGGCGCCGCGTGCTGGCCGTCGTCGATCGCGCGTGGTTCCGCACGATCTGCGACGCGTTCACCGCGGCCGGTCACCGGCACCTGAGCGCGGTCCCCGCGACCCGCTGCCTGCCGGCGCCGCGCGCGTCGGCCCACGCGGCCTCCGCCGTGCCGGCCGACGGCGAGGCGACCGACGCCGCCGCGCTCGTCGCGGACGTCACCGAGCCGCCTGCCCGCCCGGCGACCGTCGCCGCGGTGCTCGGGCTCGCGACGGCGGTCGAACCGGTGCTCGTCGAAGCCGGCGCGCTGCCGGCGGCGGCCGGTGCGCCGCGCCTCGAGCTGGCGGTCGCGCGCGGCGCGCTCGGCGAAGGCTTCGCGGCGCCCGCGTCGCGCGCGGCCGGCACGCTGGCCGCGCTCGCGGGCGGCGGCGACGTCGAACTGTACGAACTCGGCGAGCCGGGCGCGGAGCCGCGGCTCGCGTCGGTCGGCCGCACCGACGCGCCGCTGCTGCCGGGCGCCGCGCCGCTGTCGTTCGACACGTTCGCGCGCCGGGCGCTGACCGAGCCATTCGATCTGTGCCAGTTCGAGTTCGAGTCGCAGCCGTGGCGCTTCGACCGCGCGACGGTGAAGCGCCTGCGTGTGCCGATCGCGCTGGCCGCGGCGACGCTCGGCGTCGCGGTGATCGGGATGAACCTGCACTGGTGGAAGCTGTCGCGCGAGCGCGATGCGCTGTCCGCGCAGATCACCGAGACGCTCTTGTCCGCGTTCCCGAAGACGACCACCGTGCTCGATCCGCCCGCGCAGATGCAGCGCCAGCTCGACCAGCTTCGGCTCGCGGCCGGCGAGCTGTCGCCGAACGATTTCCTCGCGTTGTCGAGCGGCTTGTCGCGTTCGATGGGCGCGCTGCCGCTGAACGGCATCGCGTCGCTCGACTATCACGACCGGCGGCTCGACGTCGGCTTCAAGCCGGAGGTCAAGGTCGATCCCGATTTCACGCAGCGCCTCGCGCGTAACGGACTGTCCGGCGAAGTCGACAGCAACACGGGCAAATGGACGATCCGGAGCCGCTCATGAAAACCGAACAACTGAACCAGACGCTGGCCCAGTTCTGGGGCGAGCGCACGCCGCGCGAGAAGACGCTGCTCGGCTGGGGCGGCGCCGTGCTGGCGGTCGCGATCGCGTATTCGGTGCTGTGGTCGCCCGCGCAGGAAGGCCGTGCGCGGATCCAGCGCGAGCTGCCGACGATGCGTCACGAACTCGCGCAGATGACCGCGCAGGCGAACGAGGCGAAGTCGCTGGCCGCCGCCGCGCAGGGTGTCGCGCCGACCGGCCTCGCGCTGAAGGATGCGCTGACCGCGTCGCTGTCCGATCACGGGCTGCAGGGCGCGCAGGTGCAGATCGTCGGCAACGGCGTGCAGATCCAGATGAAGAACGTGTCGTTCCCGGCATGGACGCAGTGGCTCGACGATGCGCGCCGGCAGTTCAAGGTGCAGGTCGGCGAGGCGCATGCGACGGCGCTGAAGGAAGACGGCCAGGTGGACCTGACGGCCGTGATGCAACCTTCCGTCCAGAAATAGATGACGGCTGTGGATGACGCAAACGAAGGCCGGCCGATGCGGCCGTGGGTGAGACGGCTCGTCGCCGTGTTGCCGTGGGTGCTGGCAGGCGGTCTGGCGACGGCGGTGACGCTCGTCGCGCTCGCGCCGGCCGCGTGGATCGCGCCGCAGTTCGCGCGGGCGACCGGCGGCCACGTGAATCTCGTCGATCCGGACGGGTCGCTGTGGCACGGCTCGGGCACGCTGATGCTCGCGCCGGGCGCGGACCAGAGCGCGGCGACGCTGCTGCCGGGCCGGGTCGAATGGACCACGCGCTTCTGGCCGCTGCTGACCGGGCGCGTGCAGATGCGCATGCGGCAGACGGAAGCGATGCCCGACGCGGTCACGCTCGATGCGACGTGGCGCGGCGCGGTGCTGTCGGCGGGCACGATGGCCGTGCCTGCGTCGCTGCTCACGGGGCTCGGCACGCCGTTCAACACGCTCGACCTGCAGGGCGACGTGCGGCTCGGCTGGAGCGACTGGCGGCTGATCGGCAACAACGCGTTCGGCCAGCTGACGGTGACGATCGATTCGATGAGTTCGCGCGTGTCGCGCGTGAAGCCGCTCGGTTCGTACCGTGCGGTATTGCAGGCGAAGGGCGCGGGCGCCGATCTCGACCTGTCGACGACGCAGGGCCCGCTGTTCCTCGACGGGCACGGCAGCTTCGGCCCCGGCCAGGGTTCGTTCCGCGGCACCGCGCACGCGGCGCCCGAGCAGCAGGCGAACCTCGCCGGGCTGCTGAACCTGCTCGGCCACCCGATCGGCAACAACCAGGTGTCGTTGATCTTCGGCGACGCGCAGCGCTGAACGCGCGCGTCGCCCGCTTCCCTTTCTACTTCTGCGCGAGCGGCGCGGCGACCGACGGTGCGGTGGCCGCGGGCACGGCCGCACCGGACGCCGGCACAGGCGCCGCCATGTCGCCGTTCTCGCGCGCCATCTCCGATACGTTCCAGCCGCCGCCGAGCGCCTTCACGAGCCCGACCGACGACACCATCCGCTGCCCGGCGATCGTCGCGAGCTTCTGCTGCGCGGTGAACGCGGTGGTCTGCGCGGTCAGCACGTTCAGGTACGCGACCGTGCCGGCCTTGTACTGGTTCGTGACGATCGCGAGCGCGTGCTCGGCGCTGTCGACGGCCTGCCGCTGCACGTCGATTTCCTGCGCGAGGATGCGCTGCGACGCGAGGTTGTCCTCGACGTCCTGGAACGCGGTGAGCACCGCGAGCCGATAGGCGGCGACGTCCTGGTCGTAGGTCGCGCGCGCCGCATCGGTCTGCGCGGCGCGCAGACCCGCGTCGAACAGCGTGGCCGCGAGCTGCGGGCCGACCGTCCAGAAGCGCGCCGGCAGCGTGAACAGCTGCGACCACACCGAGCTCTCGAAGCCGCCGGTGGCCGACAGCGTGAGCGTCGGGAAGAACGCGGCGATCGCGACGCCGATCTGCTCGTTCGCGGCCGCGGCGCGGCGCTCGGCCGCCGCGATGTCGGGCCGGCGCTCGAGGATCGCGGACGGCACGTCGACCGGCGTGATCGGCGGCTCGGCCGCGAGCGGGCTCGGCGGCAGCGAGAAGGTCGACGCCGGCTCGCCGATCAGCGTCGCGATCGCATGCTCGTATTGCGCGCGGGCGACGCCGTTGTCGATCTGCGCGGCCTGCGCGCTCTGCAGCTGCGTCTGCGCCTGGATCACGTCGGCGCGCGCGGCGACGCCCTGCGCGTACTGGTTCTGCGTGAGCTGCAGCGACCGTTGGTACGACTTCACGGTGTCGTCGAGCAGCTTCTGCAGCGCATCGGACGTGCGCAACTGGAAGTAGGTCTGCGCGAGCAGCGCCTGCTGCGACAGCCGCGCGTTCGCGAGATCGGCCGCGGCGGCCGCTTCGCCGGCGCGCTGCGCGCTGACGGTGCGGCTCACCTTGCCCCACAGGTCGGGTTCCCAGCTGGCGTCGAGGCCGACGCTGTAGCTGTTGTTGATCGACCCGGTCGACCCGCTGCCGAAATTCGACGACGAACCCGACGACAGCGACGTGCGCGGCGTCCGCGCGCGCGAGCCCGATGCGGTCAGCCCGACGGTCGGGAAATACGCGGCGCGCGCCTCGGTGACGAGCGCGCGCGCCTGCCGGTAGGCGGCCGCCGATTGCGCGATGGTCTGGTTCGACGCGTTGAGCTTGCCGATCAGCGCATCGAGCTGCGGATCGTTGTAGACCGTCCACCACGGGCCGCGGTCGGCGCGATCGGCGGGCTGCGCGACTTTCCAGCCGGCCGGCGCTTCCTTGAAGGCGGCGGGGATCGACGTGTCGGGCCGGTGATAGTCGGGCCCGACGGCGCAGCCGGCGAGCAGCACGGCCGTCGCGATGGCGACGGCGGCGCTCAGCGGGCGAACGGCGCGCGGGAGGGGGGCGTACGGCATGGTGGTTTTCCTGTCTGGGCGTGACGGCCGGCGAGCGGCGCCGCGCGATGCGGTCGTCATGCCGCTGGCGGACAAATGGTAACTGACGGCGGGAAAGCTGCGCAGCCCTAAGGGTACGGTGGGCGACAGCCCGAATGTGTTACCGGCGCGGCCGGCCGGTTTACCGGCCATTACGGCCGGCTTGCGGGAAAACGGCGTGCGAACGGGCGTACGACACCGGCCGCGCGTGACGCGGCCGGCGATCAGACAGGATCGTGCGGAGAGCGGCGGGAGCGGTGCAGCGTCAGTGGCAGCGCACGGGCACCGGGACGGGTTCGGCGGCGGCCCGCCATGTCGACGGCTCCGTCACGGCCGGCTGGCTCGTACGGCGGGCGCCGCCCTTCGCGTTGCGCTGCCGGCGATGATCGAACCATGCGAACCCGAGCGCCGCGAGCGAGCCGCCAGGCACGACCAGCATCGTCACGTACAGCGCGATCTTCCAGCCGCGGTGCGGCCCGGAGAACACATGATGAGCGGTATCGGTCAGGTTGCGGCGCAGCGCGCCGGCGGCATTTTTCAGGAACAGCATCGCGAACATCCTCGGGTGCCCGGCAGCGCGGGCCAATCGGTCAGAACATAGTCTCCGGCAGTGCAACATGCACGTCGTAACTGGTTGACTCAAATAATATTGACTAAGCAATCATTTTTCAAGATACTGGGCGCGTTTTAACCCGAAACGCACTATTGCTGCGCGCGCAATCGTATGACCGGCGGCCTCTACGATCCCGAGAACATCGCGCTGGAAACGAGCCTCGGCTATTACCTGTCGAAGGCGAAGCAGGCGCTCGTCGAGCGGATGGATCGCGCGCTCGAGCCGCTCGACCTCACCGCGCAGCAGATCGGCGTGATCCTGCTGCTGTCGCGCGGCTACGCGCGCACGCCGTTCGAACTGTCCCGCAAGATGTCGTACGACAGCGGCTCGATGACGCGCATGCTCGACCGGCTCGAACGCAAGGGGCTGGTCGCACGCGCGCGCAGCGAGCAGGACCGCCGGATGATCGAGCTGACGCTGACCGAGCGCGGCCTCGAAGCCGCCCGCGCGCTGCCGTCGCTGGTCGCGACCGCGCTCAACGCGCAACTGGAGGGCTTTTCGGCCGACGAACTGGCGACGCTCACCGGCCTGCTGCAGCGTTTCATCGCCAACGGGCCCGGCTCGACCGGCTGCCCGAAGCCCGACGAACCCGACTGCTGATGTGCGCGGAGCCCTCATGGCTAGGTTAAGCATTCGCTTATTTCTCTGTCTGGGCAGAAGATGACGAGGCACGCGCTCCGCTTTTTCCCTTTTTCATTCCACCCGGCCGGGCCGCGCTGCGTCGCGCGCCCGTGCGTTGTGCCGGCGCGTCGCGCGCGCCGCGTCTAGGAGATTCCGATGTCCGCCACCACGGCATCCGCCCCCTCCCCCGCCGCCGAACCCGCACCGCTGACCGGCGGCGCACTCGCGCTGCTGACCGTCGGGCTCGCGCTCGGCACCTTCATGGAAGTGCTCGACACGTCGATCGCGAACGTCGCGGTGCCGACCATCTCGGGTAGCCTCGGCGTCGCGACGAGCGAAGGCACGTGGGTGATTTCGTCGTACTCGGTCGCGTCCGCGATCGCGGTGCCGCTCACCGGCTGGCTCGCGCGCCGGGTCGGCGAGGTGCGCCTCTTCACGCTGTCGGTGCTCGCGTTCACGATCGCGTCGGCGCTCTGCGGCCTCGCGACCAACTTCGAGACGCTGATCGCGTTCCGGCTGCTGCAAGGCCTCGTGTCGGGGCCGATGGTGCCGCTGTCGCAGACGATCCTGATGCGCAGCTACCCGCCCGCGAAACGCGGGCTCGCGCTCGGGCTATGGGCGATGACGGTGATCGTCGCGCCGATCTTCGGCCCGTTGCTGGGCGGCTGGATCAGCGACAACTACACGTGGCCGTGGATCTTCTACATCAACCTGCCGATCGGCGTGTTCTCGGCGACCTGCGCGTACTTCCTGCTGCGCGGCCGCGAAACGAAGACGTCGAAGCAGCGGATCGACGCGATCGGCCTCGCGCTGCTCGTGATCGGCGTGTCGTGCCTGCAGATGATGCTCGACCTCGGCAAGGACCGCGACTGGTTCAACTCGTCGTTCATCGTCGCGCTCGCGCTGATCGCCGTCGTGTCGCTCGCGTTCATGCTCGTGTGGGAGGCGACCGAGAAGGAGCCGGTGGTCGACCTGTCGCTGTTCAAGGACCGCAACTTCGCGCTCGGCGCGCTGATCATCTCGTTCGGCTTCATGGCGTTCTTCGGCTCGGTCGTGATCTTCCCGCTGTGGCTGCAGACGGTGATGGGCTACACGGCCGGCAAGGCGGGCCTCGCGACCGCGCCGGTCGGGCTGCTCGCGCTGGTGCTGTCGCCGCTGATCGGCCGCAACATGCACCGGCTCGACCTGCGGATGGTCGCGAGCTTCGCGTTCATCGTGTTCGCGGGCGTGTCGCTGTGGAACGCGACGTTTACGCTCGACGTGCCGTTCAACCACGTGATCCTGCCGCGGCTCGTGCAGGGCATCGGCGTCGCGTGCTTCTTCGTGCCGATGACGACGATCACGCTGTCGAGCATCTCCGACGAGCGGCTCGCGAGCGCGTCGGGGCTGTCGAACTTCCTGCGCACGCTGTCCGGCGCGATCGGCACCGCGGCCAGCTCGACGTTCTGGGAGAACGACGCGATCTACCATCATGCGCGGCTGTCGGAATCGGTGAGCGTCTACGCGCAGAACACGACCGACTATCAGGGCGCGCTCGCGCAGCTCGGCATCGTCGGGCAGACGGCCAATGCGCAACTCAACCAGCTCGTCACGCAGCAGGGCTTCATGATGGCGACCAACGACTTCTTCCATCTGTCGGCGGGCGTGTTCATCGCGCTCGCGGCGCTCGTGTGGATCACGAAGCCCAAGAAGGGCGCGGGGCCGGCGATGGGGCATTGAGGCGGTCGCGTTCGGGTTCCCGGCACGCCGCCCATGCGGCGTCCGCCACATAGATAAAGAGCTAAGCTGGCCGACCCGGACTCGCGGAACAGTGAAATGCCGACTTATGACCTACGTGATGCGACAAGGAACCTGTCGCTTTTGATCGATGACGCAATTCGTTCTGGTGAACCGTTCGTCATCGAGAACGACGGCAAGCCGCTGGTCAAAGTCGTGCCGATTGCCTCGGCACCGACGCTTGCTCCGGTATCGCGGGTCGGATTCATGAAGGGGCAGATTCGGGTCCCCGAGGATTTCGATGCGTTGCACGCCGACACGATTCGAAACAGATTCGACGGCACTGAATGAAATCAGCGTGCCGAACGTCTCGTCCTTGCCTCACTCCCGCGCCCGCAAGCCCCCGAACGCGAGATCGTCGGCCGGCGCGAGCGGCAGCGTCGCCCGCGCGACGTCGAGCCAGGCGCGCGCCGCATGCGACAGATAGCCCTTCTTCAGCCAGCCGAGCGCGATCGCCCACGTGATTTCCGGCTCGACGATCGGCCGGCACGTGAACTGCCCCGCGTCGAGCCGCCGGCAATACGGCTCGGGCAGCAGCGCGATGCCGACGCCCGCATGCACGAGCGCGGCCATGAAATCCCAGTGACCGCTGCGGCTCACGATCGACGGCGTGAAGCCGGCCTGCCGGCACGCATCGAGCACCGCGTCGTGCAGCGCGAGGCTTTCCGCATAGAACACGAACGATTCGCGCGCGAGATCCGCGAGCGGCACGGCCGCGTGGTCCTCCCAGCGCGACTCGCGCGGCGCGACGAGCCACAGCGGCGCGCGCACCATCGGCAGCCGCTCGAACGTGCCGGGATCGACCGGCTCCAGCAGCCCGCCGAGCTCCAGCTCGCCCGACGTCAGCGCGGCCTCGATCATCCGCGCGCCCTGCTCGAACAGCTTCAGCTCGATGTTCGGGTAGCGCTGCTTGTACGCGGCGATGATCGGCGTGAACAGCGAACCGCCGAGCGGCGGAATGCCGATCGTCAGCTCGCCGCGTCCGAGCGTGCCGAGATCGTTCAGCTCCGATTGCAGCTGCGCCTGCGCGGCCAGCACGTCCTGGCCGCGCTGGAACACGATCCGCCCGGCGTCGGTCAGCACCATCTGCCGGCCGTCGCGCAGCAGCAGCGGCGAACCGATCTCGTCTTCCAGCGCCTTCACCATCTTGCTGATGGTCGGCTGCGTGACGAACAGCTTGTCGGCCGCCGCGGTGAAGCTCTGCTGACGAACCACCTCGACGAAGTACCGCAGTGCGCGCAATTCCATCGATCACTCCCCAGATTGGTGCGGCTGAATGCAAGCGAATTCCGAATTGGAATGACAAGGATAGAGACAAGTCATTTTATTTATGGTTAGGGGAAACCCTATACTTGCTCCATTGACAGAAACATCTGTATGGAGCCCGCCATGAACAAGCCGACCGCCACTGCCGCCGCCCGCCCCGCTGCTTCGGGCAGCCTCGCGCACACGGGCCGGATCGTGCTGCAGGCCGCCGCGCTCGGCGTGCTGTGGATGGCGGTCGACTGGGCCGTGCGCAAGGTCGGGCTGCCGATTCCGTCCGGCGTGATCGGCCTCGCGGTGCTGCTCGTGCTGCTGTTCTCGGGTCGCGTCGCGCCGGCGTGGGTGAAGGACGGCGCGAACTGGCTGCTGTCCGACATGCTGCTGTTCTTCGTGCCGGCCGCCGTCGCGGCCGTGCAGTACGGCGGGCTGTTCCGCGAGGACGGCTGGCGCATCGCGCTGGTGATGCTCGCCGGCACCGCGTTCGTGATGGTCGCGGTGGCCGTCGCGGTCGATCTCGCCGCGAAGCTCGAACGCCGGCTCGCCGCGCAGCGCGTGTTCGCGGAACGCCGCCGCGCGCGCCTGAGCGCCATCGCGCACTGAGCCGGAGCCGTTCATGCTCGCCGCGCTATCGAACCTGCCCGCCGACCGGGTGAATACCGCGATCTCCGTCGGCTGCTTCGTGCTGACCGTCGTGCTGTATTTCGCGTCGAAGCGGCTCTATGCGTACAAGAAGACGCTGCTGTTCTCGCCGCTCGTGTTCGTGCCGGGCGTGCTGGTGCTGCTGGTGCTGCTGACCGGCATCCCGTATTCGGTCTATTTCCGCGACACGCGCTGGCTGATGTGGCTGCTCGGCCCGGCGACGATCGCGTTCGCGGTGCCGATCTACGACTATCGCGACCTGATCCGTCGCCACTGGCTGTCGCTGTCGGTCGGCGTCGCGGTCGGGATCGCGGCGGGCGTATGCGGGTCGCTGCTGCTCGCGAAGCTGCTGCACCTGTCGCCCGAGCTGCAGCGCTCGCTGATGACGCGCTCGGTGTCGACGCCGTTCGCGCTCGCCGTGTCCGACAAGATCCATGCGCCGAAGGACCTCACGGCCCTGTTCGTGATCGCGACCGGCATCTGCGGGATGCTGCTCGGCGAACTCGTGCTGGCGCTCGTGCCGATGCGCACGCGGCTCGCGCGCGGCGCGCTGTTCGGCGCGGCCGCCCACGGCGTGGGCACCGCGAAGGCGCGCGAGATCGGCAGCGAGGAAGGCGTCGTGTCGAGCCTGACGATGATGATCGCGGGCGTCGCGATGGTGCTGATCGCGCCGCTGCTCACGCTGCTGCCGATCTGACGACGGATGCGCGGGCGGGCGCCGCTCGCCGCCCTGCCGCGTTCCTCGCCTGACGGTCTGTTCCCGCCGGCCGCACTCCGCTCCTCCCCGGGGATCGTTTCCCCGCCGTTCCTGCCCTGCATCGAGCCGCGCCGGCCGACAATCGGCTGAGATAGCCGCAATTCCCCCCTCTTTTCCGCCCATCGGCCTCGGCCCGGATGCCGAACAATGCATGCTACGAGACATCACGCACGCATTCACATGGCCACGACCGCAAACCCGACCGCCGACAAGCCGGCGTCGTCCGGCAAGTTCAAGCGCATCGCGCTCATCGCCGTCATCGCGCTGGGCGCGGCTGCCGCCGCCGCCGGCGGCATGTACGTGTTCCTGGGCAAGGCAGGCGTCGGCCACGCGAGCGCGCCCGCCGAGCCGGCGCCGCTGGCCGCGCCGGTGTTCTTCCCGCTCGACCCGCTGACCGTGAACCTGCAGTCCGACGACGGCGCGCAGCACTACCTGCGCGTCGGCCTGTCGCTGAAGCTCACCGACCCGAAGGCGCAGGAGCAACTGACCGCGCGGATGCCGGAAATCCGCAGCCGGATCCTGCTCGCGCTGTCGAACAAGCATCCCGAGGAACTTGCGACGCCGGACGGCAAACGTTCGCTCGCGACGGAGCTGCGGGAGCTGATCGAGCAGCCGACGCAGCCGGGCAACCAGCGCGCGAAGGTCGACGACGTCCTGTTCACCGAGTTCGTCGTCCAGTAACGCGGCCGCGAAAGGAGCGCGTATGGGTCACCAGGAGTTCATGTCCCAGGAGGAGGTCGATGCCCTCCTCAAGGGCGTCACGGGCGAAACCGATGCAGTCGACGAGCAGCGCGACACATCGGGCGTCCGCCCCTACAACATCGCGACGCAGGAGCGAATCGTCCGCGGCCGGATGCCCGGCCTCGAGATCATCAACGACCGCTTCGCGCGCCTGTTGCGGATCGGCATCTTCAACTTCATGCGGCGTACGGCGGAAATCTCCGTCAGCCAGGTGAAGGTGCAGAAGTACAGCGAATTCACCCGCAACCTGCCGATCCCGACCAACCTGAACCTGGTGCACGTGAAACCGCTGCGCGGCACGTCGCTGTTCGTGTTCGACCCGAACCTCGTGTTCTTCGTCGTCGACAACCTGTTCGGCGGCGACGGGCGCTTCCACACGCGCGTCGAGGGCCGCGACTTCACGGCCACCGAGCAGCGGATCATCGGCAAGCTGCTGAACCTCGTGTTCGAGCACTACACGACCGCGTGGAAGAGCGTGCGGCCGCTGCAGTTCGAATTCGTGCGCTCGGAGATGCACACGCAGTTCGCGAACGTCGCGACGCCGAACGAGATCGTGATCGTCACGCAGTTCTCGATCGAGTTCGGGCCGACGGGCGGCACGCTGCACATCTGCATGCCGTACTCGATGATCGAGCCGATCCGCGACGTGCTCAGCTCGCCGATCCAGGGCGAGGCGCTCGAAGTCGACCGCCGCTGGGTGCGCGTGCTGTCGCAGCAGGTGCAGGCCGCCGAGGTCGAGCTGACCGCGAATCTCGCCGAGATCTCGTCGACGTTCGAGAAGATCCTGAACCTGCGCGCGGGCGACGTGCTGCCGCTCGAGATCGAGGACACGATCACCGCGAAGGTCGACGGCGTGCCGGTGATGGAATGCGGCTACGGAATTTTCAATGGTCAATATGCGTTGCGCGTGCAGAAGATGATCGGCGCGAGCGATTCGATGAAGGAAGGTGGATATGAGTGAGCTGAACCAGACGCCCGACGACGACATGCAGGCGATGGCCGATGCAGCGCTCGCGGCGTCGGCCGCCGACGCGCAGGCGCCGGCCGCGGCCGACGAGGATCCGGGCATGGACGACTGGGCGGCCGCGCTCGCCGAGCAGAACCAGCAGCCGGTGGCGGCCGGGGCGACGGGCGCCGGCGTGTTCCAGCCCCTGTCGAAGGCCGCGGCGAGCTCGACGCACAACGACATCGAGATGATCCTCGACATCCCGGTCAAGATGACCGTGGAGCTCGGCCGCACGAAGATCGCGATCCGCAACCTGCTGCAGCTCGCGCAGGGGTCGGTCGTCGAGCTCGACGGCATGGCCGGCGAGCCGATGGACGTGCTCGTGAACGGCTGCCTGATCGCGCAGGGCGAAGTCGTGGTGGTCAACGACAAGTTCGGCATTCGCCTCACCGACATCATCACGCCGGCCGAACGTATCCGGAAGCTGAATCGATGAACGTCGTCAAGCCCGGCCAGCGCGTGTGCCGCGCGATGGCGGCGACGGTGCTTGCCGTCGTCGCGTCGCTCGTGTGCGCGCCGGCCGGCGCCGCGGACATGAACGCGGTGAACCACCCCGGTTCGATCGCGTCGAGCGTGACGGTCGGCTCGGCCGCGCCGTCGCTCGGCATCGGCGCGGTGCTGCAGACGCTCGTCGGGCTCGCGGTCGTGATCGGCCTCGTGTTCGCGTGCGCGTGGCTCGCGCGCCGCTTCGGCTTCCAGCCCGCGCGGCGCGGCGGCCCGCTCAAGGTCGTGTCGAGCGTCGGGCTCGGCGCGAAGGAAAGCGCGACGATCGTCGAGATCGGCGATACCTGGCTCGTGCTCGGCGTCGCGCCGGGCAACGTGCGCCTGCTGCATACGCTGCCGGCCGCCTCGGTGGCGGCCACCGCGACCGCGGGGTCGGTTCCAGCCGACGCGTCCGCCGGCGGCCATGCGCCCGACGCCGGCCTGCCCGGCACGTTCGGCTCGCGGTTTCGCGACGCGCTCGCGGGCGAAGCCGTGAAACGCCTCGGTCGCGGCAAGGACCGTTGACATGGCGCCGCGCCCTCTTCCAGTCTCCGCATTCCGATGAAACACGCATTCCTGCGTCACGCGGCGCGCGTCGCGCCCGTGCTGATCCTCTGTCTCGCCCCTGCGCTCGCGTATGCGCAGGCGAACGGCCTGCCCGCGTTCAACGCGAGCCCGGGGCCGCACGGCGGCACCACCTATTCGCTGAGCGTGCAGACGATGCTGCTGCTCACGATGCTGTCGTTCCTGCCGGCGATGCTGCTGATGATGACGAGCTTCACGCGCATCATCATCGTGCTGTCGCTGCTGCGCCAGGCGCTCGGCACCGCGACGACGCCGCCGAACCAGGTGCTCGTCGGCCTCGCGATGTTCCTCACCTTCTTCGTAATGTCGCCGGTGCTCGACCGCGCGTACAACGACGGCTACAAGCCGTTCTCCGACGGCTCGATGCCGATGGAGCAGGCCGTGCAGCGCGGCGTCGCGCCGTTCAAGACCTTCATGCTGAAGCAGACCCGCGAGACCGACCTCGCGCTGTTCGCGAAAATCTCGAAGGCCGCGCCGATGCAGGGCCCCGACGACGTGCCGCTGTCGCTGCTGGTGCCCGCGTTCGTCACGAGCGAGCTGAAGACCGGTTTCCAGATCGGCTTCACGGTGTTCATCCCGTTCCTGATCATCGACATGGTCGTCGCGAGCGTGCTGATGTCGATGGGGATGATGATGGTGTCGCCGTCCACCGTGTCGCTGCCGTTCAAGCTGATGCTGTTCGTGCTGGTCGACGGCTGGCAGCTGCTGATCGGCTCGCTCGCGCAGAGCTTCACGTAAGCCGCGGAGGAATCACGCGATGACGCCCGAACAAGTGATGACGCTCGCGCATCAGGCGATGATGGTCGGCCTGCTGCTCGCGGCCCCGCTGCTGCTGGTCGCGCTCGCGGTCGGCCTCGTCGTGAGCCTGTTCCAGGCCGCGACGCAGATCAACGAAGCGACGTTGTCGTTCATCCCGAAGCTGCTCGCGGTCGCCGCGACGCTCGTGATCGCCGGCCCGTGGATGCTGACGACGATGCTCGACTACCTGCGGCAGACGCTGCTGCACGTCGCGACACTCGGCGTCGGCTGAGCCGCGCGCCGGCAGCCCCGTTCCGCGACGATGTTCTCGGTTACCTACGCGCAGCTCAACGGCTGGCTCACGGCGTTCCTGTGGCCGTTCGTGCGAATGCTCGCGCTCGTCGCGACGGCGCCCGTCGTCGGCCACGCGGCGGTGCCGGTGCGCGTGAAGATCGGCCTGGCCGCGTTCATGGCGCTGGTCGTCGCGCCGACGCTCGGCGCGATGCCGGACGTCACCGTGTTCTCCGCGCCGGGCATCTGGATCCTCGTCACGCAATTCCTGATCGGCGTCGCGATGGGCTTCACGATGCAGCTCGTGTTCGCGGCCGTCGAGGCGGCCGGCGACTTCATCGGGCTGTCGATGGGCCTCGGCTTCGCGACCTTCTTCGATCCGCACACGAGCGGCGCGACACCCGTGATGGGCCGTTTCCTGAACGCGGTCGCGATGCTCGCGTTCCTCGCGGTGGACGGCCACCTGCAGATGTTCGCGGCGCTCGCCGCGTCGTTCCAGTCGCTGCCGGTGTCGGGCGACCTGCTGCACGCGCCGGGCTGGCGCACGCTCGCCACCTTCGGCGCGGTCGTGTTCGAGATGGGGCTGCTGCTCGCGCTGCCGGTGGTCGCGGCGCTGCTGATCGCGAACCTCGCGCTCGGCATCCTGAACCGCGCGGCGCCGCAGATCGGCGTATTCCAGGTCGGCTTTCCGGTGACGATGCTCGTCGGGCTGTTGCTCGTGCAACTGATGGTGCCGAACCTGGTGCCGTTCGTGTCGCACCTGTTCGACATGGGGCTCGATGCGATGGGGCGGGTGTTGCTCGGCTGGCGCTAGACGCCCCGCGGTCCCCTGTCGACCCGCTTCGGCGCCGGTCGCCCCCATTCCGCCCCCGTTGCTGGAAAACCCCTAAACGAACCGCCGACCCGCGAAAGGTTGCGGAAGGTTTCGCCTCCCTATACTCGTGATGACGATGCAGCAAGCATCGCGCCATACGAATACAACGAAGGAGACGACCCCGATGCGACCCATCCTGCGCACCCTCGCCGTTGCAGCCAGCCTGAGCTGCGCGCTCGCCGCTCATCCCGCGTTCGCCGACGACGGCGGCAAGATCACGATCATGGTCGGCGGGATCGCGAAGCTGATCTACCTGCCCGCGCGGCTCACGCAGGAGCTCGGCAACTTCAAGGCCGAAGGGCTCGACGTCGAGCTGCTGTCGCAGCCGGCCGGCGTCGACGCCGAGAACGAGCTGCTCGCGGGCGCCGTGCAAGGCGTCGTCGGCTTCTACGATCACACCATCGACCTGCAGAGCAAGGGCAAGGACGTGAAGGCGATCGCCGTGTTCGGCCAGGTGCCGGGCGAAGTCGAGATGGTCTCGACCAAGGCCGCGCCGACCTTCAAGTCGATGGCCGACGCGAAGGGCAAGACGCTCGGCGTGACGGGTCTCGGCTCGTCGACGAGCTTCCTCACCCAATACCTTGCGCTGCAGCACGGCGTGCCGTCGACGCAGTACACGATGCTGCCGGTCGGCGCCGACGCGAGCTTCATCGCCGCGATCAAGCAGGGCCGCATCGACGCCGGGATGACGACCGAGCCGACGGTGTCCGCGCTCGAGAAGATGGGCGACGCGAAGGTGCTGGTCGACCTGCGCACGCTGGACGGCACGCGCGCCGCGCTCGGCGGCACCTACCCGGCCGCGAGCCTGTACGTGCAGTCGGCGTGGGCCGATGCGCACAAGGCGGAGGCGACCAAGCTCGCGCACGCGTTCGCGAAGACGATGCAGTTCATCCACACGCACAGCGCCGAGGAAATCGCCGCGAAGATGCCGGCCGACTACCAGAAGGACAAGGCGCTGTACGTGGCCGCGCTGAAGGCGTCGCTGCCGATGTACACGGCCGACGGCAAGATGCCGGCCGACGGCCCGGCGACCGTGCTGAAGGTGCTGTCGGCGTTCAATCCGTCGGTGAAGGGCAAGCACATCGACCTGGCGCGCACCTATACGAACGATTTCGTGAACGCGAAGTAAGCCGCGACGCCGGCGGCGGCGATCCCGCCGCCGCGCGTTCCCCGTTCCGGCCCGGTTGACCGGCCCGGCGCCGCCACTGCGACGCCCTCCTCACCCGCAGGATCGATGCGATGAATCAGGCAGTCTCCCCGAGCACACCGGCGATCGAGTTTCGCAATGTGTCGTGCCGCTTCATTTCGCCGGAAGGCAAGGCCACCGTCGCGTTGCGCGACTTCAGCATGAGCGTCGCGCGCGGCGAATTCATCGCGATCGTCGGCCCGACCGGCTGCGGCAAGTCGACCACGCTGAACCTGATCACCGGGCTGCTCAAGCCCGTGTCGGGCGAAGTCCGCGTGATGGGCCGCCCGGTCGACGGGATCGACCCGCGCATCGGCTTCGTGTTCCAGGCCGACGCCGTGTTCCCGTGGCGCAACGTGATCGACAACGTCGCGGCCGGCCCGCTGTTTCGCGGCCGCTCGAAGGACGTCGCGTACGCGCAGGCCGAGGAGTGGATCCGCAAGGTCGGCCTCGACAAGTTCACCAAACACTACCCGCACCAGCTCTCCGGCGGGATGAGAAAGCGCGTCGCGCTCGCGCAGACCTTCATCAACCAGCCGGAGATCCTGCTGATGGACGAGCCGTTCTCCGCGCTCGACATGCAGACCCGCACGCTGATGCAGGACGAGCTGCTGCAGCTGTGGTCCGCGAACAAGGGGTCGGTCGTGTTCGTCACGCACGATCTCGAGGAAGCGATCGCGCTCGCCGACCGCGTGTTCGTGCTGACCGCCCGCCCCGCGACGCTCAAGCGCGTGTATGAAATCGACCTGCCGCGCCCGCGCGTCATGTCGGAAGTGCGCTACGACGCACGCTTCATCGAAATTTCCAAGGACATCTGGCACGACCTGCGCGAAGAAGTGCAGATCGGCTGACGCATACGCCGCACGACAAGCACCGGCAAGAAACAGCAAGGACAGGAGCATGACCGACATGACGCTTCCCACCACCGCCCTTCCGGCGACCACGCTCGAGGACGACGAGCGCGCCGCGCAACGCCGGCTGCGCCGCCGGCGCACGCTGATCGTCACGCTGCGGATCGCCGTACTCGTGATCGTGCTGGGCGGGTGGGAACTCGCCGCCCGGCTGAAATGGATCGATCCGTTCTTCTTCTCGATGCCGTCGCTGATCTTCGCGCAGATCCAGGACTGGTTCGTGAACGGCACGTCGCAGGGTCCGCTGCTCACGCAGGTGTGGGTCACGCTCGAGGAAACCGCGATCGGCTTCCTGATCGGCTCGGTGGCCGGCGTGATCTGCGGGATCGTGCTCGGCCGCAACAAGCTGATGGCCGACGTGTTCGGCCTGTACATCCAGATCGCGAACTCGATTCCGCGCGTCGTGCTCGGCTCGGTGTTCGTGATCGCGCTCGGCCTCGGGATGGCGTCGAAGATCGCGCTGGCCGTCGTGATGGTGTTCTTCGTCGTGTTCGGCAACGCGTTCCAGGGCGTGCGCGAAGCGGATCGCTACCTGATCGCGAACGCGCAGATCCTCGGCGCGTCGCGCCGGCAGATCACCACGTCGGTCGTGATCCCGTCCGCGCTCTCCTGGATTCTCGCGAGCCTGCACGTGAGCTTCGGCTTCGCGCTGGTCGGTGCGGTGGTCGGCGAATTCCTGGGTTCCAAGCAGGGGATCGGGCTGTTAATCTCCACCGCCCAGGGCGCGTTCAACGCGAGCGGCGTGTTCGCGGCGATGATCGTGCTGGCCGTGGTCGCGCTGGCCGCCGACTACCTGCTGACGCGGATCGAGAAGCGGCTGCTGAAGTGGCGCCCCGCGGCGTTCTGAGCGCCGCCCGCCGGCGCCTGACATGACACCCCGACCGCGCCGGCGACCCCGGCGCGGTTCGGCATTTCCGGGAAGGAGCGCAACAGAATGGCGCACAGCCTGCGCGGACGACTGCTGTGGTGGCTGCTGCTGCCGCTCGCGGTATTCGTGCTGATCGCCGGCGCGATGTCGTACGACACCGCGCGGACCACGGCCGCGCTCGTGCAGGACAGCGCGCTCGTCGCGTCCGCGCGCACGATCGGCGAGGACGTCGAATGGCGCAACGGCCGGCCGGCGGCCGACGTGCCGCCCGCCGCGCTGGAGATCTTCGAATCGCCGTCGGGCGACTCGGTGTTCTACAAGGTGATCGACGGCCACGAGCGCCTGCTCGCCGGCAATCCTGCGCTCGACCTGCCCGCGCGGCACGGCATCGAGCCGACGCTGTACGACACGTCGCTCGACGGCGTGCCGCTGCGCGCGGTGGCCTACGACCGCCAGCTGTACGACGAGGGGCAGGTCGAGACGGTCACCGTGGTCGTCGCGAAGACGACGCGTTCGTACGGCGCGATGGTCGCGACGATCTGGCGGCCGCAGCTCGTGCGCCTGTCGCTGATGCTGGTGCTCGCGGTGGTGCTCGTCTATCTCGGCCTCACCTTCGAGCTGCGCCCTCTGATGAAGCTGAAGGACGACGTGGCCGACCGCGGGCCGATGGAACTCGAGCCGATCCGCCCGGAGCGGCTGCAATACGAACTGCGGCCGATCGTCGACGCGATCAACCAGTGCATCGCGCGCCTGAACACGCACACGGCCACGCAGCGCCGCTTCATCGCGGATGCCGCGCACCAGCTGCGCACGCCGATCGCGGTGCTCGACACGCAGATCCAGTACGCGCAGCAGCGCGGCAACGACGATCGTGAACTCGCGTCGGTGCTCGACAGCATGCAGCGCAGCAGCCGCAAGATGGCCGACGTGACCGACAAGCTGCTGCTGCTCGCGCACGCGGAAGCGACGCCGTCGACGCTCCTGACCCAGCGCGTCGACCTGGCCGCGGTGGTGTCGAGCGTGCTGGAGGAGACGATCGTGCTCGCGCAGCGGCGCGACATCGACCTCGGCGCGGATCTCGGCGAGCGGCTCGACGTCGCGGGCAGCGACAGCCTGCTCACCGCGCTGGTGATGAACCTCGTCGACAACGCGGTGCGCTACACCCAGCCGGGCGGCTGCGTGACGGTCTGCGCGCGGCGCGACGGCGAGGCGATCGTGCTCGACGTGGTCGACGACGGCCCCGGCATCCCGGCCGAAGCGCGACCGCACGTATTCAAGCGGTTCTACCGCGTGTCGGCCGACACCGACGGCTCGGGCCTCGGGCTCGCGATCGTCCGCGAGATCGCGCAGGCGCACGGCGGCAGCGTGTCGCTCGCGCCGGGGCCCGGCAATCGCGGGATCGTCGTGACCGTGCGGTTGCCCGCTTTCGATTGAAGAGAACGCCGTCATGAAACTTTTGCTGGTCGAAGACAACGCCGAGCTCGCGCACTGGATCGTGAACCTGCTGCGCGGCGAGGATTTCGCGGTCGACTGCGTCGGCGACGGCGAACGGGCCGACACGGTGCTCAAGACCGAACGCTACGACGCGGTGCTGCTCGACATGCGCCTGCCCGGCATCAGCGGCAAGGAAGTGCTCGCACGGCTGCGGCGCCGCAATGACAACGTGCCGGTGCTGATGCTGACCGCGCACGGCTCGGTCGACGACAAGGTCGACTGCTTCGGCGCGGGCGCCGACGATTACGTCGTGAAGCCGTTCGAGTCGCGCGAGCTGGTGGCGCGCATCCGTGCGCTGATCCGCCGGCAGGCCGGCGTCGGCACGACCCAGCTCGTGTGCGGCGACCTCGTCTATGCGTTCGGCACGCGCGAATTCCGCTGTGGCGACGCGGTGCTCGCGCTGCGCCGCCGCGAGCACGCGATCCTCGAAACGCTGATGTTGCAGCAGAACAAGACGGTGTCGAAGGCGCGACTGATGGACAGCGTGTTCGCGCTCGACGACGAGCCCAGCGCCGACGCGATCGACATCTACATCCACCGGCTGCGCAAGCATCTCGCCGGCAGCACGGCCGAGATCATCACGCTGCGCGGGCTCGGCTACATCCTGCGCATGAAGAGCGCGCACGATTGACGCGGCGCGCTTCCCGCCTTCCGCACATCAATTCGTAGCGCGAATCATCATCGAAGCCTGCCCGACGTCCGGCAGAACCGCTTCCGCACGCGTGCCCGATCCGTGATGGCTGCGCGTTCGGTGTTTTCACCGATCCGATTCTTTCCGCCGGGAAAGCGCCGTGAAGGATTGCCCCCTCTACGATGCTATGCGTCGGCCCGCTCGCTGTGGCCGGCAAGAGTCGGCATACATTACGTACTGCCAACGACCGGATTTCAATGCGGCAGCTCGGAGGAGACGATCTTGAAACGAAAAACCCTTGCCCTTTCCATCGCGGCGGCGGGCCTGTGCGCCGGCCACGCGCATGCGCAGTCGAGCGTGCAGCTCTACGGCCTGATGGACCTGAGCTTTCCGACCTACCGGACCCATGCCGATGCGAACGGCAAGCACGTGATCGGGATGGGCAACGAAGGCGAACCGTGGTTCAGCGGCAGCCGCTGGGGCCTGAAAGGCGCTGAAGACATCGGCGGCGGCACGAAGATCATCTTCCGCCTGGAAAGCGAATTCGTGGTCGCGAACGGCCAGATGGAAGACGAAGGCCAGATCTTCGACCGCGACGCGTGGGTCGGCGTCGAGGACGAGCGCTTCGGCAAGCTGACGGCCGGCTTCCAGAACACGATCGCGCGCGATGCGGCGACGATCTACGGCGACGCGTACGGCTCCGCGAAGCTGTCGACCGAGGAAGGCGGCTGGACCAACTCGAACAACTTCAAGCAGATGATCTTCTACGCGGCCGGCCCGACCGGCACGCGCTACAACAACGGCGTCGCGTGGAAGAAGCTGTTCAGCAACGGCATCTTCGCGAGCGCCGGCTACCAGTTCAGCAACTCGACGTCGTTCGCGACCGGCTCCGCGTACCAGGCCGCGCTCGGCTACAACGGCGGGCCGTTCGCCGTGTCGGGCTTCTACAACCACGTGAACCACAACGGCTTCCGGAACCAGACGTTCTCTGTCGGCGGCAACTACACGTTCGACATCGTGCGCCTGAATGCCGGCTACTTCCGCTACAACGGCGACCAGGGCCCGCTCGGCCAGCGCCACGACGATTCGTGGACGGTGTCGATGAAGATCGCGCCGAAGGGCGCGCTCGACTACGAGCTCGGCTACCAGCAGATGCGCATCAAGAACGCCGCGAACAACGCGGACGGCTTCACGCCGAACGCCAACCTCGGCGCGTTCAGCCTGACCAACGGCGTCGCCAACGGTTTCAAGGAGACGATCTACGGGTCGGTGTTCTATCACCTGAGCAAGCGCACCGAGGTGTACCTGGCCGGCGACTACATGAAGCTGCACGGCGGCTACACGGTGTCGTCGACGTTCGGCGCGAAGAACCAGCTCGAACTGACGTCGGGCATCCGCACGCGCTTCTGACCCGAGGCAGTCATCCGGGCGGGGCCCGCCGGGCCCTGCCGCACCCTCCATCCGGGATTCTCCATGCGGGCACGCCGGCGCTTTGCGCCGACCGTGCCCTTTTTTTCGTCCTGTTTCAGCCTTTGCGCGGCGCCGTCGCGCGCCCGCCGGCCGCCCCGCGCGACAACCGGCCCGAACCCGCTCGCGGCCCGTCCGGCGGGCGATCGCGGCCGATGCGCACGCGCCCGGCCCACATCGGCGCTTGACCTGCGCCGACCGACTCGCTAGCGTTTCGGGTTTGCCCGGGCGGCCGTTGCCGCCGGTGCCGTGAGCGCGCCCGACGTCCTGGCGCGCGCGGCCGGGTTCCGATGGAAAAGACGATGCAGAAACTCGATGCGGCCAGCCCGCAGGCGATGTCGACGGATTTCACCGCCGACAACGTCGCGCGCCTGAAGGCGCTGTTCCCCGAACTCGTGACCGAAGGCCCGCACGGCGCGTCGGTCGACGTCGACGTGCTGAAGGCGCTGGTCGGCGAGCGCACGGTCGGCGACGCCGACGAGCGCTACGGCTTCCACTGGCACGGCAAGCGCGCCGCGCGCCAGGCCGCGCTCACGCCGTCGACGGGCACGCTGCGGCCCTGCCCCGACGACAGCGTCGCGTGGGACGACACGCGCCATCTGGTGATCGAGGGCGACAACCTCGACGTGATGAAGCTGCTGCACAAGAGCTACGCCGGCAAGGTGAAGCTCGTCTACATCGATCCGCCGTACAACACCGGTAGCGATTTCGTCTATCCGGACGACTTCAGCGACAGCATCCGCCACTACCTGGCGATGACGGGCCAGACCGAAGCCGGCGTGAAGCGCAGCACCAACACCGAGGCGAACGGCCGGTTCCACACCGACTGGCTGAACATGATGTATCCGCGCCTGAAGCTCGCGCACGCGCTGCTGTCCGACGAAGGGCTGATCGCGGTGCACATCGACGAGCACGAAGTGCATGCGCTGGTGCTGATGCTGCGCGAGATCTTCGGCGAGGAAAACGAGCTCGGCGTGGCCGTGTGGGACAAGCGCAACCCGAAGGGCGACGCGCGCGGCGTCGCGTACCAGCACGAATCGCTGGTGCTGTTCGCGCGCAACGCCGAGACGCTGCTCGAACGGGCGCCGCTCAAGCGCCCGAAGCGCAACGCGCAGCGCATGCTCGACGCCGCGCACGACGCGGTGTACCGCAGCGGCAACCCGAAGGACGCGCAGAAGGCGTACCGCGCGTGGATGAAGGCGCAGACCAACTTGTCCGGCGGCGAGGTGATGTACGACCGGCTGTCGGCGGAAGGCCGCGTGTACCGCCTCGTGTCGATGGCCTGGCCGAACAAGAAGAAGGCGCCAGAAGAATATTTCACGCCGCTGATCCACCCGGTCACCGGCAAGCCGTGCGCGATGCCGGCGCGCGGCTGGCGCAACCCGCCGGCGACGATGCAGGCGCTGCTCGAACGCGGCCAGATCGAATTCGGCCCGGATGAAACCACGCAGCCGCAGCGGATCTACTACCTCGACGAGAACATGTACGAGAACGTGCCGTCGGTGCTGCCGTTCGCCGGCTCCGACGACGCGCTGCTGAAGACGCTCGGCATCCCGTTCGACCTGCCGAAGCCGGTCGACTTCGCGGCGGCCGTGATCGGCTGGTGCACGCGCGGCGACGACATCGTGCTCGACTGCTTCGCCGGCTCCGGCTCGACCGGCCACGCAGTCATGCAGGTGAACGCGACCGACGGCGGCGCGCGCCGCTACATCCTGGTGCAGCTGCCCGAGGCGCTCGACCGCCGCGACAAGACGCAGACGGCCGCCGCCGATTTCTGCGCGAAGCTGAAAAAGCCGCTGACGCTCGCGGAAATCACGAAGGAACGCCTGCGCCGCGCCGCGCAGCAGGTCGCGCGCGACTATCCGGAAAGCTATGGCGACCTCGGCTTTCGCGTGTACCGGCTCGACACGACCAACGTGATCGAGTGGGACCCGCGCCGCGACGACTTCGACCATGCGCTCTTCGCGTCCGTCGAACACGTGAAGACCGGGCGCACCGAGGACGACCTGCTCGCCGAGCTGACGCTCAAGCTCGGCCTCGATCTGTGCACGCCGGTCGAGCATCACCAGGTGGCCGGCAAGACGGTGCACCTGATCGGGCGCGCGATCGTCGCGTGCTTCGATGCGCGCCTGTCGCGCGACGACGCGGGCCCGCTCGCCGACGGCATCGTCGACCTGCTCGACGCCACCGGCGCGTCGCGCGACGTCACGTGCCTGTTCCGCGACAGCGGCTTCGTCGACGACGTCGCGAAGCTCAATCTCGCCGCGCTGCTCGAACAGCACGGCGTGAAGCGCGTGCGGAGCCTGTGATGCGGCTGCATTTCGAAGCGGATCTCGACTACCAGCGCGAGGCGATCGACGCCGTGTGCGACCTGTTTCGCGGCCAGGAATCGTATCGCGGCGACTTCAGCGTGCTCGCGAACGCCGCGCCCGGCACGACGGCCGCCGCGCAAGGCTCGCTCGGCTTCGCGGTGTCGGAGCAAGGCGTCGGCAACCGGCTGTCGCTGACCGACGACGCGCTCGCGCGCAATCTCGCCGACGTGCAGCTGCGCGGCGGGCTGCCGCCGTCCGGCCTGCCCGGCTCGCGCGACTTCACCGTCGAGATGGAGACCGGCACCGGCAAGACCTACGTGTACCTGCGCACGATCTTCGAGCTGAACCGCCGCTACGGCTTCACGAAATTCGTGATCGTCGTGCCGTCGATCGCGATCAAGGAAGGCGTGCACAAGACGCTCGCGATCACCGAGGATCACTTCCGCGCGCTGTACGCGGGCGTGCCGTACGACTACTTCCTGTACGACTCCGCGAAGCTCGGCCAGGTGCGCCACTTCGCGGCGAGCGCGGCGATCCAGATCATGGTGATGACGGTCGCCGCGATCAACAAGAAAGAGATCAACAACCTCTACAAGGACAGCGAGAAGACCGGCGGCGAGAAGCCGATCGACCTGATCCGCGCGACGCGGCCGATCGTGATCGTCGACGAGCCGCAAAGCGTCGACGGCGGCCTCGAAGGGCGCGGGCGCGAAGCGCTCGCCGCGATGGCGCCGCTCTGCACGCTGCGCTATTCGGCCACCCACGTCGACCGTCACCACATGGTGTACCGGCTCGATGCGGTCGACGCGTACGAGCGCAAGCTCGTCAAGCAGATCGAGATCGCGTCGGCGATCGTCGAGGATGCGCACAACAAGCCGTACGTGCGGCTCGTCGGCGTGTCGAACCGGCGCGGCGCGATCAGCGCGCGCGTCGAGCTCGACGTCGCGACCGCGGCCGGCGTGAAGCGCCAGATCGTGTCGGCCACCGACGGCGACGATCTCGAGCGCCTGACCAAGCGCGCGCTGTATGCGGGGTTGCGGATCGGCGAGGTGCATGCGGTCAAGGGCGCCGAATACGTCGAGCTGCGCCATCCGGAAGGCGAGGCGTTCCTGTCGCTCGGCGAGGCGTTCGGCGACATCGACACGCTCGCCGTGCAGCGCGAGATGATCCGCCGCACGATCCGCGAGCATCTCGACAAGGAGCTGCGTCTGGCCGAGCGCGGCGTGAAGGTGCTGTCGCTGTTCTTCGTCGACTCGGTCGAGCGCTATCGCCGCTACGACGAGAACGGCATGCCCGTGAAGGGCGACTACGCGCTGATCTTCGAAGAGGAATACGCACGCGCGGCCCGCGTGCCGGCCTACCGTGCGCTGTTCGACGGCGTCGACATCGCCCTCGAGGTCGAGCGTGCGCACAACGGCTACTTCTCGATCGACCGCAAGGGCGGCTGGACCGACACGAGCGAAAGCAGCGCGGCGGCCCGCGAGAACGCGGAGCGCGCATACGGCCTGATCATGCGCGAGAAGGAAGCGCTGCTGTCGTTCGACACGCCGCTGAAGTTCATCTTCTCGCACTCGGCGCTGAAGGAAGGCTGGGACAACCCGAACGTGTTCCAGATCTGCACGCTGCGCGACATCCAGACCGAACGCGAGCGCCGCCAGACGCTCGGCCGCGGGCTGCGCCTCGCGGTCGACCAGGACGGCGAACGCGTGCGCGACCCGGGCGTGAACACGCTCACCGTGATCGCGACCGAGCGCTACGAGTCGTTCGCGGAAAACCTGCAGAAGGAAATCGAGGCCGATACGGGCATCCGCTTCGGGATCGTCGAGCAACACCAGTTCGCGGCGCTGCCCGTGCAGGAAGACGACGGCCCCGCGCATGCGCTCGGCATCGAGCTGTCGCGCGTGCTGTGGAACCATCTGCACGAGCAGGGCTACGTCGACGCGCAGGGCAAGGTGCTCGACCGGCTGAAGGATGCGCTGCGCCAGAGCGCGCTCGTGCTGCCGGACGCGTTCGAGCGGCTGCGCGCGCCGATCGTCGCGACGCTGCGCAAGCTGTCCGGCCGCTTCGCGGTGCGCAACGCCGACGAGCGCCGCGCGATCGCGTTGCGGCGCGATGCGTCGGGCAAGGCCGTCGTGTTCGGCGAGGATTTCCGCGCGCTGTGGGATCGCATTCGCCATCGCACCGTGTACCGCGTCGAGTTCGACAACGCGAAGCTGGTGCGCGACTGCACGGCCGCGTTGCGCGACGCGCCGGACATCGCACGAGCGCGGCTGCAATGGCGCAAGGCCGAGATCGACATCGGCAAGGCCGGCATCGAGGCGATCGAGGTGGCCGGCGCCGGCACCGTGCTGCTCGACGAAGGCGAATTGCCGCTGCCCGACCTGCTCACCGAGCTGCAGGATCGCACGCAGCTCACGCGTCGCTCGCTCGCGACGATCCTCGCCGACAGCGGCCGGCTCGACGATTTCCGCGTGAATCCGCAGCAGTTCATCGCGGTCGCGGCCGATGCGATCAACCGCTGCAAGCGGCTCGCGCTCGTCGCGGGCATCGCGTACCGCAAGCTCGGCGAGCGCCACGTGCATGCGCTCGAATCGTTCGAGAGCGAGGCGCTGACCGGCTACCTGCGCAACCTGCGGCCGGACGCGCGCAAGTCGATCCACGAAGCGGTGGTGTGCGAGACGGACGCGGAGCGCGCGTTCGCCGATGCGCTCGAAGCGCACGACGGCGTGAAGCTGTACGCGAAGCTGCCTGCATGGTTCCGCGTGCAGACGCCGCTCGGCAGCTATCACCCGGACTGGGCCGTGCTCGCGGAACAGGATGGCGGCGAGCGGCTGTACTTCGTCGTCGATACGCCGAATGCCGACGGCCACGTGCCGAGCGAGCACGAGCGCGCGAAGCTCGCGTGCGGCGACGCGCATTTCCGCGCGCTGGTCGATGGCGACGACGCGGCGCGCTTCGTGCGCGTCGGGCGGGCGGATGCGTTGTTCGAATCGGCCTCCGGTGCGCCGCCGGCGGGCGGCGGGCGGTAAGACGAAGGGCGGCGACGAGCCGCCCTTTTTTTTCGGCGTGGCTCGGCTTTTATCGATCGTGCCGGGTGCCCGCGTGTCGCCTGTTGCTCCGGCCGGTTTTCATCCTGTCATTCGCGTGAAAGCAATCCGTATTCTCGCGGGCGGGCGCGGCGGTTACGGCTGGTTGCAAATCGGGTCGGCACGGTGTTTCCGGTCGCCAGCCACGTTGCGTTTTCACCATGAAAAAAGGGCGCCGAAGCGCCCTTCTCCTGCATTCGCTGGCCGTGCTTACAGCGTGCGGCCGAATGCGTTGCGATGCGAATGATGCGTGGACGTCGACGCATGGGCGGTATGGCCATGCGCGTGCGAGTGACCGCGGCCCGGCTGCGTGCCGGCGCGATCGGCGATCGTGTCGGAACGGTCGGCCGCGCGCGCGAGGCCCTTGTCGCGGTCACCCGCGTGCATGCCGTTCGAGTTGCTCAGCGCCTGGCCGCTCATGTGGCCGCCGGACATGCCGCCCGCATTGCCGCCCGAGCCGCCTGCGCCATGACCGCCGCCGTTGCCCCCGCCCCCGCCACCGCCATTGCCGCCGGCCGCCGCATGCGCGGACACTGAGCCGAGCGCGAGCAGCGCGGCCGTCAGGACGGACAGATATCGTTGCTGTTTCATCTGGTGCTCCCTGGAGCGCGTTTGTGTGACTGCATTTTATGAACGCGCGACATTCGCGCCACACGACGTTGTAAATGATCGTAACGACGCGTGCGGCACGCATTCGTCGTATCAATTCGGTATGCGCATGAACGCCGGAACGAAGCACCGGAGCGACGCCACGGCATCGCCCCGGCAACGAGGTCGCTTACTGCGCCGGCTGCATGCCCTGCACGGCGGCCTTGTGCTGCGCGGCCTGCTCTTGCGCCTGCTTCTTCGCCATGTGATGGCCGACGATACAGCCGCCGACCGCGCCAACCACCGCGTGGTGTCCCGCGTAGTGGCCGGCCACCCCGCCGACCACCGCGCCCTTCATGCAGCCCGCCGCGTGCGCGCTGCCGATCGTTGCGAGCGCAACGACTGCGGCGGTTGCATACCGTCCGATGTACCGGATGGGATTCATGTGATCACTCTCCTCAGGTCGTCGTGATCAGTGCGCTCGTGAGCCGGTCGCGCTCAGTCCCAACGGCCGCGCCAGCCGCCACCGTCACGCCAGGCGCGCTCGCGCCACTCGTGCTCGCGCCATTCACGGCGGCGCCACTCGTGTTCACGCCACTGACGCGCACGCCAGTCGTCATCGCGATAGCCGACCGGCGCGTACATCACCGGCGGCGGCGGCGCGACGTAGACCGGCGCCGGCGCCGTGTAGACGCCCGGCACGCCGATGCCGACCGACAGGTCGACGTGGGCCGATGCGACGCCCGAGGCTGCCAGCGCCGCTACACCGAGAACTGCACCGAGAATCAGTTTCTTGCTCATCTCGCGACTCCCTGCACGTGTCGTGCTTCATGTGAATACGGTTCGGAGTCTAGGCACCGGACGCTGACACAGGTGAAACGGGTATGCGAGACAGGTAACGGACGTTTACGGGTACCCGCAAAGCCTTGCGGGACAAGGAAGAGGCGGCGTTCCACACCCCGTTGCAACGATGCATCGGGTCGGTAAAAAGGGGAATTTTCGGCACGAAACCGGGCAACGGGATCGAACCCGCCGGTGGGCATCGCGAGCGAACCGCCCTCACCTTCGCGGCGCGAGCGGTTCGCAGCAGCGCTGCGTTACGCGCGGATATCGTCGACGCTGCGCAGCCAGTGGACGCTGAACAGGTGGTCCGTGTCGGTCCACACGGTATCGGGTTCGAACCCGGCGCGGCGCGCCATCGCATGAAAGCCGTCGATCGTGAACTTGTGCGAATTCTCCGTATGGATGCGTTCGCCGGCTTCGAAGCGGAACGTATGGCCGCGCACGTGCACGGTCTGCGCGACGTCGCTGATCAGATGCATCTCGATGCGCTGCCGCCCGCGATCGTAGAACGCGCAGTGCGAGAACGCGTCGACGTCGAAGTCCGCGCCGAGCTCCGCGTTCGCGCGCACCAGCAGGTTCAGGTTGAACTGCGCGGTCACGCCCTGCGCGTCGTTGTACGCGTGATGCAGCGTACGCTCGTCCTTCACGAGATCGGCGCCGACCAGCAGGCCGCCGCCGCGCAGCAGCCGCGCCGCGTCGCGCAGGAACGTGTCGGCCTCTTCCGGCGAGAAGTTGCCGATCGTCGAGCCGGGAAAGAAGCCGATGCGCCGCCGCGGCGTCTCGGTCAGCGCGGCCAGTTGCTCGGCCTTCGTGTAGTCGGCCGCGAGCGGCGCGACGTCGAGCCACGGATAGGCCGCCCGCAGCCGCGCGGCCGCGCCGTGCAGGTAATCGGCGGAGATGTCGACCGGCACGTAGCGCGCCGGTGCGTTCGCGTAATTGTTCGCGAACGCGTCGAGCAGCACGCGGATCTTCTCGAGCGAACCCGCGCCGAATTCGACGATGTCCGCATGCGGGCCGACGCGCCGCACGATCTCGGCCGCGCGATCGCGCAGGATGCCGAGCTCGGTGCGCGTCGGGTAGTACTCGGGCAGTTCGCAGATGCGGTCGAACAGCGCGGAGCCGGCCGCATCGTAGAAGTATTTCGGCGGGATGCTGCGCGGCGTGCGCGACAGTCCGTCGATCAGGTCGCGCTCGAACGCGCTCGGCCGCGAATCGCGGGCGGGTTGCAGGCCACCGCTCGTGGCCGTCAGGTCAGACGTCTCGCGCAAGTCGCACTCCCGTGAATTGCCAGCGTGCCGCCGGCGGAAAGAAATTGCGGTACGTCGGCCGTTCGTGCCCGGGCGGCGTCGCGATGCTGCTGCCGCGCAGGACCTGCTGGCCGACCATGAACTTGCCGTTGTATTCGGCCGCGACCCCGGCGAGCGGCCGAAAGCCCGGATACGGCTCGTAGGACGACCGCGTCCACTGCCACACGTGGCCGAGCATCTGCCGGATGCCGTCGGCCGCGAACGCGGTTTCCCATTCGAATTCGGTCGGCAGCCGCGCGCCGGCCCATTCCGCATACGCGGCCGCTTCGTAGAAGCTCACGTGGCACACCGGCGCGTCGGGTGCGAGCGGCTCGACGCCGTGCAGGCCGAAGGTGCGCCGCACGCGCGTGGCGGCCGCATCGTCGTCGTCCGGCATCCAGTACGCGGGCCCTTGCCACCCTTCCCGCTGCACCGTCGCCCAGCCGTCGGACAGCCAGAATTCGGGGCGCGTATAACCGCCATCGGCGACGAACGCCGCGAATTCCGCGTTCGTCACGAGGCGGTTGGCGATCTCGTACGGCCGCACGAGCGCGGTGTGACGCGGCCGTTCGTTGTCGAACGAGAACGCGTCGCCATCGTGGCCGATCTCGACGAGCCCGCCGCGCTGGTGCAGCCAGCGCAACGGGCCGGCGTCGCCCGCGGCGAGCGCGCATCCGGCTTCGTCGCCCGTGCGCGGCCGGAATGCCGGCCGCAACGGGTTGCACGAGAACGCATGGAGCATGTCGGTGACGATCAGCTCCTGATGCTGCTGCTCGTGATGCAGGCCGAGCACGAGCTCGGGTGCGATCGCGTCGAGCAGCGCCGCATCGGCGCCGGCCAGCGCGCGCAGCATCGCATCGTCGACGTATTGCCGATATGCATGCACCTCGTCGAGCGACGGACGCGTGAGCAGCCCGCGCTGCGGCCGCGGATGGCGCGGGCCGAGCGCTTCGTAATAGGAATTGAAGAGGAACTGGAATGCGTCCTCGAACGGCGCGTAGCCGGGCACGCGGCGCATCAGCACGACGGTTTCGAAGAACCAGGTCGTATGCGCGAGGTGCCATTTCGTCGGACTCGCGTCCGGCATCGACTGCACGGCCTGGTCTTCGGCGGACAGCGTCGCGGTCAGCGCGACGCTATGGGCGCGCACGTCCTGGTAACGGCGCTGAAGCTGGGATGCAAGAAGGCTCATCGGTTTACCGTCCACGTCGCGATTCGCTGCGTTGCGTTGCCGGAAAAGGGAAAGCCTTGCGCTCGAATGCGCGCGGCTGACGTGCGACCTGCTGCTGCGTCGTCGGGCAGCCGGCGCGCGCGCCGGGCCGCGGATGCGGCGTCACTTCGTCTGCCCGTGCAGAACAGTATGGTCCAGAAATGTGAACGTCGCGAATCGGATTTCGGGTGAAACGAACAAGAAAGAAAAATGAAAGCATTCGTGATGTCGGCATCGCCTGGGCAACGGACCGTCGGCGCCGGTCGCGACGGGGCTCGGCCGGCGGACGCAATACCCATGCCCGCGGCTGCGCACTCCTGACGCCCGGTGACAACCGCACGGCGGGCGTGAAAGGTCGATGGCGCGCGTTCGTCGGAAGCGTCGCGTCATGCGGACGCTTCGGCGGTCGATATCGCGTCCTTCGGCGCCCTGCTCAACGGCTCATCGGCCCTTCGCTTGCCGCTGCCCGCTTCGGCGGTCCAAAAAATTTTTTGCATCGATGTCACACACGCGGAGGGCTCGCTCGTCATATCAGCGGAACCCACACGAAAGGAGAAGGAACCATGACTGCGAAACTCAATCCGTTTGCCGCCGCCCCCGCGCTGATGAAGAGCTGGATGACCGTGTCGGTCGCCGCGGCCGGGAGCCTCGAGCCGACGCTGATCGAGCTGGTCAAGATCCGCGCGTCGCAGATCAACGCGTGCGCGAACTGCCTTAACATGCACACCGTCGAGGCGCGTGAGCAAGGCGAGACCGAGCAGCGCATCTACCTGCTGTCCGCGTGGCGCGACGCGCCCTGCTACACCGACCGCGAGCGCGCGGCGCTCGGCTGGACCGACGCGCTCACGCGGCTGTCGGAGGGCCATGCAGCGCACGAAGCGGCCTACGCGGCGCTGAACGACCATTTCAGCGAGGAAGAACAGGTGAAACTCACGGTGATGATCAACGTGATCAACGGCTGGAACCGGCTCGCCGTCGGCTTCGGGTTGTGGGTCGACCCGGCCGACGCGAAAGCCGCCGCCGCGAAGATGGTGGCCTGATGCCGAGCCTCGACCTGGCTCGCGGCCGCGCCGAACAACAGGCCGACGCGGCGGCGAGCTTCGATCCGCTGCGTCGCACGCTGATCCGCGTCGCGTACCGGATGCTCGGCTCCGTCGCGGATGCCGAGGACATGGTGCAGGAGGCGTTCATCCGCTGGATGGACGTCGACCGTACCGAGGTGCGCGTGCCCGAGGCGTTCCTGCGCCGCATGGTGATGCGCATGTGCCTCGACCAGCTGAAGTCCGCGCGACACCAGCGCGAGACCTATATCGGCCCGTGGCTGCCCGAGCCGGTCGTCGAGGAAGACGAACCGGACGACGTCACGCTGCCGCTGCTGCTCGCGCTCGAACGGCTCTCGCCGCTCGAACGCGCGGCGTTTCTGCTGCACGACGTGTTCGGCCTCGAATTCGACGAAGTGGCCACGACGATCCAGCGCGACCCGGCCGCGTGCCGGCAGCTCGCCGCGCGGGCCCGCACGCACGTGCGCGACGCGCGGCCGCGTTTTCATGTCGAGAAGCAGCGCGGGATCGAACTGGCCGAAGCGTTCTTCGCGGCGTCACGCAGCGGCGACATGCGTGCGCTCGGCGCGATGCTCGCCGAGGACGTGAGCCTGCATTCCGACGGCGGCGGCAAGCGCGCGGCGGCCGGCAAGCCGGTGTTCGGCTTCGAGCGCGTGATGCGGGTGCATGCGTATCTGGCCGAGCTGTTCGCGACGCATGCGTCGACGCTCGTGCGGGCCGGGTTCATCAACGGGCTGCCGGGCTTCGTCACGCGGGAAGCCGACGGCGAGCTGCAGACGACTGCGCTGGAGATCGACGACGGCAAGATCGTCGCGATCTATGTCGTGCGGAATCCTGACAAATTGAAGCATCTGCACTGAAGGCGGCGCGCGCATGCGCCGTGTGCGATGTGCCATATGAACGCATGGCGCCAGCGCCGCCCTCTTCTTTCTGCCCTGCGTTGCCGGTTGCCGGCTACCGCGATCAGTACATCGCGCCTCCGGCGTTGCCCATCATGAACAGCAGTACGCCGAGCAGCGGCGTCGCGACGGCGAAACCGGCCGCCGCCAGCCAGTTCGTGCCGCCTTGCGCCTCGAGCAGCGCGAGAAACGATTCGCGGGACGTCGCGTTCGGGCGCAGTTTTTCGATCCTGCGTTCGACGTGCCGCTTGTAGAGGCCGTTCCCGTACCAGCCGAGCGACACCGCGATCGCGATCGTGGCCGGGTCGAGCACACTCGATTCGAAGTATCCCGGGAAGTACAGCAATTCCACCAGCGTGATGCCGAGCGTGACGGCGAGCACGGTGGCCGCCTGCCAGTACATGCATCGGTACGCCAACCAGACCGGGCCGAGAAAGCACGCGGCCCAGTTCCACGACTGCCGGCTCTTGCGCGAGTCGGCGATCGCCCATTTTCGTTCGAACCAGGCGGCGTTCTTGCCGACGTAAGCGACGATTTCGTCGTTGCTCGCAGGCGATGCAGCGGTCGAGACCTCGGACATGATCGTGTGCTCTCAGTCGCGCGGAACGCGCGTCGTTGTTCTGATGCGGTGGAAATCGGGTGACGGGCGAAGTCGCCGCGTCGATGCGCAGACGATTCTACGCGCCGTGCAGCGGCCGTTGTGTGGCAGATCGGGATGTCGAAGAGAGCACGCGATGCCGCGGTTCCGGCAACGCATCGGGGCTTCGCGCGTCGTTTCGGACCGGAAAAGAAAAACGCCACGCGAAGTTGCCGCGTGGCGTTTGTATGTTTGGCGAGCCGCGTTGCCTGTAGGCAAGTTGTGCTGCCGGACCCCTTCATTTTGTTCGTTGGTAGGCTCGATTGGATTCGAACCAACGACCCCCACCATGTCAAGGTGGTGCTCTAACCAACTGAGCTACGAGCCTAAGAAGCCGCGAATTATAGAGAGGGTTTCGGGGGAGCACAAGCCCCTTCGTGAAAATTTTTTGAATCGACGTGTGCGGTCGGCTGATGATCGATGTTGCCTCGCGATGCCGCGAGCGTGAGCTTCACCTGTTCGCATCACAGCAAAACGCGTCGATGTGATGCGGTGTTATCCACATTGCCCTCTGGATAACCGTCCGGGAAGTCTCTGGATTCACAGTGGAACGATTGAGGATATGTCGGCGAGTCTGTGAATCGACGAAAAGTTGTTCTGTGCTGCCGCGCGCTGTTCACGTCGCGCACCCAGGGTTATGCATTTCGCTTCGCGTTGAAAATTCAGTGCGTTACGGAGGTTATCCACTGTGGGGCACAGCGTTTGTTAACTATCACTACGTATATATACGAACCCTGTTAACACCTTTGGATAAGCACAGTCCGGCGACTGTGATCCACTCAGGACATGCACTGCGTGCAGCGGCTGGATGAACGAAGCGGAACGCTGTGAAGTGCTCGAGCGATACGTGAGCCGTCATGTCTGTAGAATCGCCAGCATCCAGGATGCAAAGGCTCGGCGAACGGGCTCACGGCAAATGACCGATGCTTCATCGCCCCGTCTCCAGGCACTCGATATCGATACGATCGTACGCAGGATGCAGCACCATCCAGGCGACATCGTGTTCGAGCGACGCGTGTCGATACCGGAAGCCGAGGTCCTGTGTTGCCGCTACGAGGGCGAGCGATTCAACGTGAAGTTCGATCTCGACTACGGCATGTTTGTCGAGCGTGTTGGCATGCTGTCCGCCGAGGACGTCGCGAAGATCGTTGGATGGCTCACGAAGGAGGCAGGGTGATCACGGCAGACGATACGGGGCGAAGCGATCGATGAAGGCACCTGTCAATGAGATGCTGGTGACGGATATCGCAGGCCGCGTTGCGGTCGTCGTGACCGAGCTGACAGCTGCCGCCGATGTGCTGAAGCAGTTGGGCATCGCTCGACAATCCGATCGCTGGGAACGCGCGATCGAAGATGACCATGACCGCCAGGCGCTCGTAGCCGCGCTCATCGATCTCGATGCGCTGTTCTCCGCGGGCCGTGACTGGAGCCCGCAGGCACTCGTCGAGTATTACCGGGAGATCGGTGTCGTTCGAAGTGTTTACCGTTCGGTTGCATGGCGCGGGCCGTCGCAATACGTGGTCGAACGACATGACTGAATCACGCGAGGCAACGCGATGACGTACACGGTCCCGATGGTGTCGCGCGGCGAAATCGTGCTGTCCGACGGAAACCGTACCGTGCGGGTGCCTGGCGAGGCATTGTCATCCGGCGTGGACAACGGTCCCGCATTCGTCGTCTATGTCGATTCGATGAAGTACGTCGAGCCCCAAGGCGATGGCGAGACGATCGATAACGCCACGCGCGAGGCCGTGATCTCGGCGATCACCGACTATTTTTTTGTCGCGACGTACAACGGTTGATTTCGAATCCTGAGCCAGTCACGAAACCGAGGAAAGAGCAGGGTGATGCGAGCGGCGCTTGCAAAGGGAGCAGGTAACGGGACCGATCATGTGCCGTCCGCACGGACACGATAACGGGATCACGATATCCGCGGGCATTGCCGCGCGCATCCGGCAGCGCGGGCAGTTTTCGCCCGGTGATATTCGCAGAACACGATGAGCACGTTGAATTTCGGCACGGTCGACCAGTGTTCGGTCACGCTCAACACAGCGACGCTGCTGGGCCTGAAGGCTACCTACGAAGACTTTGCGGCGACCGGGCAGGATCTGCATAACTTCGAGATCTGCATCACGGATAAAAGGGCATCCACGGTGGACTCCGTGCCAGATGACGATGTCGCCACCATCACGTTCGTGGCAAAGCTGATTCCGGGTATGCGCGGACTGGGCAATGCAAACCGGCTCGGGAAGTCGATCCACTACGTCATCGCGCCGGAAACCGGCGAGATTCTCGGGAGAGTCGGGACGAAGTGACCCGACGCGCGAGCGGCGGTGTGTGGATAACCGGCGCACGATCCAGTTGAAACCCTGTGCATCCGAGCGGTGAGCGTCCTGGTTTCGATGGGCTCGTCGGCCTGAATGCATTGCCCGGCAAGGCTTTGCCGACCATGAAAGAGGGCAGCGAACGAATCGCCGGCGACGTCCGGATGTCGAATGCCGTGTGGATATCGTTGACTCGAAGCCACTCGAAACCGGCTGCATTCAACGGGTGAGCGTAGTCGAACCCGGCGAAGACGATCGGTCAATTACCCGGGTTGTGGATATCGATGCCCAAAACAACGAGAAACGCCGTGCATGCCAAAGGTGAGCGAACCCATCGAAGTCAGCACGCAGCACCATCAGGAGAGGTGTGGATATCCCGTTCCGCGGCGACTCGAAACCCTGTGATTTTAAAGGTGAGGATGCCAGCGAGGTTTCGGTGTGAATAACAGTTCGAGCAAGTCAGTCGAAACGCTGTGCATTCGAGTGGTGAGCACGCACCGGTGCAAGCCGGCCAAGCCGCGCCAAAAAGGCGCTGGCGGCCATTACCGACCGCCAGCCGGACGCGCATCCTGCCGCTTCAAGTCTGCTGATCGAGCGCCTGCACGACCGCCTTTTCCCCGAGACTCCCGGCCGGCCCGACCACCGCATAGTTGAGCCCGTTCACGGATCCATACCGCGCCAGCAGCGCGCCATCCACGCGTTGTCCAGCGGTTAGCAGCCGATGTTCCGATTCCGCGGGCCGGAGATAGAAGCTCAGCGTCCGCCCCGCGTCATCCTGATAGAGCACCATCGCGGCGGTGGCCCCGCTGTCCGTCGTGAACAACCGCCCACCAATCGGCCTGAATCCCGCCGCGCTCAAATCCGGCAGCTTCGCCGACGCCCCCACGCGCCGGGTGAGCCAGCCCTGCAAATCACCCGCACCGGTCGGCCGGTAATCGACCTTGGCGGTCCGATCGACGACCATCATCTGATAAGCCTTGACCGCATCGCTCATCGGCGCGATGGGTGGCGGCGCGTTCCACCCGCGCGCCTGCCATCCGCCGAACGTCCCGAGCCCGACGCAGAACACGAACGAGGCCGCCATCGCGAACCGCATCCTCGAGCGTTCGGCTCGCCGGCCGCGAATCGCCGCCGGATCGAGCGCGGGATTATCGGCCGGCATCCGCACGCTCTCCAGCGCGGCCCGCAACCGCTGCGCGTCCTGCTGCCATTGCTTCACCTGTTCCGCACGCGCCGGATGCAGCGCGAGATAGCGCTCGACCGCGGCACGCGCATCGTCGTCGAGCTGGCCGTCGACATAGGCCTGAAGGTCGTGTTCGTTCGGAGGCGTGTTCATTTCTTCATCAGCCGCAAGGAAGGAGCAGGAAGTTCGCCGTCGCTGAGCTGGCGCAGTGCCTGGCGCGCGCGGGAGAGCCGCGACATCACCGTGCCGATCGGCACCTCGAGCAGGTCGGCGGCTTCCTGATAGGTGAAGCCCTCGACCGCGATGAGCAACAGCAGGCTGCGCTGCTCGTCCGAGAGCCGGCCGAATGCTTCGAGCGTCGCGCGCGCCGCGAATTCGCGTTCGGCGGACGGCCAGTGCGCTTCGTCGTCGTCGCGGATGCGGCCGAGCAGCCAGCTGTAGCGCTTCGCGCTGCGTTTGCCGTCGAGAAATTGCCGGTACAGGATCGTGAAGAGCCAGCTGCGCAACGACGCGTCGTCGCGACGGCTCGTCCAGCGCGACAGCGCGCGCTCGAGCGTCGACTGGACGAGATCGTCGGCCGCGTGGACGTCGCGCGCCAGCCAGAGCGCGAAGCGTCGCAGCCGGGGGATGAGTTCGCGCAATGCTTCGTCGTCGAGGGCGTTGGAGGGCATGGCCGGGCCGGTTGCCGAAAGGGTCGTGGATGCCGCGTAGGACGCCGGCCGGCATCGATTATTCCCTCCAGCATACGAAAAAACTTTTCGTGGAATAAAGCGGCGCGGGCGGCGTCCTACGCGCGTTCGACAATGATCTGACGATCGGGAGTGCATTGATGAAGCAATCTTCCTCTTCTTCGCCGCAGCGCGAGCCCGGGCGCGGGTGGTGGCGCTGGGCCGTGATCGGCGGCGCGGTGGCCGGCGTGGCCGCGGCGTTCGGGTATGCCGGCGGCTGGCTCGCGCCGGCGCGTCTGACCCCGCACCGGCTCGTCGACGCGCTGCAGACCAACAGCGGCATCCATCCCGGCTACCGGCGCAATCACGCGAAGGGCGTGTGCGTGACCGGCTACTTCGAAGGCAACGGCGCCGCGAGCGCGTATTCGGTCGCGCCGTTCTTCAAGCCGGTGCGCACGCCGGTGGTCGGGCGCTTCGCGCTGCCGGGCGGAAATCCGTACGCGCCGGACAGCAGCGTGCCGATCCGCAGCCTCGCATTGAAGCTCACCGCGCCGGACGGCGAGCAATGGCGGACCGGGATGAACGCGATGCCGGTGTTTCCGGTCGCGACGCCGCAGGCGTTCTACGAGCAGACGCTCGCGACCCGCCCCGATCCGAAGACGGGCAAGCCGGATCCGGCGAAGGTGAAGGCGTTCTTCGGCGCGCACCCGGAAGCGGGCGCGTTCCTGAAGTGGGTGAAGGGTGCGAAGCCGAGCGCGAGCTACGTCACCGAAAGCTATTACGGGCTGAACGCGTTCTATTTCGTCGACGCGGCCGGCAAGCGCCAGGCGGTGCGGTGGCGCGTCGTGCCGGAGCAGACGGCCGGCGCCGGCGACGTCGCGACGGCCGCGGATCCGAACGTGCTGCAGCAGGACGTGGCGCAGCGCATCGCGGCCGGTGCGCAGAAGTGGAAGCTGCTGGTCACGCTGGCGGAGCCCGGCGACCCGGTGGACGACGCGACGAAGGTCTGGCCCGCGCAGCGCACGACGATCGACGCGGGCACGCTCGTGCTCGACCGCGTGGAGGCGCAGGACAGCGGCCCGTGCCGCGACGTGAATTACGACCCGACGGTGCTGCCGCAGGGGATCCAGGTGTCGGGCGATCCGCTGCTGGCCGCGCGCTCGGCCGCGTATGCGGATTCGTATCTGCGGCGCACGAGTGAAGAGGCCGGCGTGGCAGGCGCGGCGCGACTGAGCGGGGAGGGACGATGATGAAGGCTTCGACGACGTTTAGTGTGCCGGCGCGGGTGCTGCATTGGGTGATGGCCGCGATGGTTCTCGCGATGCTGTTCATCGGGGTGGGGATGGTGGCGTCCGTTTCCGAACGGCACGCGATCCTGGTGGCGATTCACAAGCCGCTCGGTGTGGCGGTACTGGTGCTGGTGTGTGTGCGGATCGTGGTGCGGATGCTGTCGAAGCCGCCGGCGTTGCCCGACGATCTGCCGTGGTGGCAGAAGGTGGCCGCGCACGGGTCGCATCTCGTGCTGTACGCGCTGATGGTGGCGATGCCGCTGATCGGCGGGGCGATGCTGTCGGCGGGCGGGTATCCGGTGACGCTGGGCGGCGGCGTGCAACTGCCGGCGCTGGTGTCGGCCGATCCGGTGACGTTCGCGTGGCTCCGGGTCGCGCATCGCGTGCTGGCCTATCTGTTCTTCCTGACGTTCCTCGCGCACTTTGCCGCGGCGCTGTATCACGGGCTGATTCGGCGGGATGGCGTGGTGAGGGCGATGGTGGGGCGGTAATCGACGGAAGGTTGGGTGCGATACGGCGGGGCTGTTCAAGGGCGACCGAGGCTGGGCCTGCCGTGCCGCCTATATAGGGGCACTGGGAAGGCTCATCGGTCCCCGCCATAGCACGTCAAAAATATTTCACAAAAGGGGTTGCGGAGACCGGGGCGGATGCATAGAATCACGCCTCTTTCGCGCTAACGGAAACGCAGCGCGGGGGAAGAAGAGGGAAGCGGTGCTGTTGAAGTCGGTTTTATCGATTCCAGTGCACGTGAAATTAAACCGCAGTCGTCGCAGCGAAATAGTTAAAAAAGTTGTTGACGAGTCTTAAAAAACGGTTGATAATCTCGCTTCTCTGCTGCTGAAAACGCAGCGCTGCTGAGGGGTTCAAGATCCCTCGCAGACATGCTCTTTAAAAATTAACAGCCGATAAGTGTGGGCGCTTGATGGCAGCGAGCTGATCCTCGG
>NZ_JACCQA010000088.1:0-1870 GCF_015712215.1 Burkholderia sp. 9779_493 | reverse complement strand
AATTAGGATAGGGGCAGGCCTCGCGGCCCGACCCCTCCTGCACCACCGTGCGTACGGGTCCGTACACGGCGGTTCGGATCAGTTGATCGGCGATGGACCCAGCGACGGAAGACCCAACGAGCGGAAGTAACGATTCGACAGTGCCTTGCTCAGTGCCGGGCTATTGCTTAAGCGCCAGACTCCGTGGGGCGAGCCCGCCGTTTGTGCGGCAAGGTGTCGGTTCACGCCTCGCGCAACGAGCTCCCGGAATCGGGTCCGGCCACGCTTCCACTGCTTCCAGAAGAAACAGCGCAGGCGGCGTCGGATCCATTCATCCAGTTGCTTGAGCACGCTGGGCGTTTCACAGAAACCAAAGTAGCCACGCCAGCCCGTCAGATATCGTTTCAGCGTGCCGATCAACTGGTCGACGCTGATCCCGCGCGAGCGTTGCGTCAGTTCCCGGACCCGATCCTTGAAGCGAGCCAGTGCCTTGGGCGCAATGCGCCTTCTGACCTGCTTTCGCCCCAGGAAGGTGAAGCCCAGAAACTTTCGTGTGTGAGGCCGTGCGACGGCGCTCTTCGCTTCATTGACCTTCAGCTTCAGCCTGCCGGTAAGGAAGGCCTTCAGCCCTGCCATCACCCGCTGGCCTGCACGTTCGCTGCATACGTAGACGTTGCAATCGTCGGCGTACCTCACGAATCGCAGTCCGCGTTGCTCAAGCAGTTTGTCAAGCTCGTCGAGCATCAGATTGGACAACAACGGTGACAGCGGACCGCCCTGGGGCGTGCCCTCTTCCGTTGCACCAACCAGCCCGTTCTCCAGCACACCTGCCGTCAGGAACGCACGGATCAGCTTCAGCATACGCTTGTCGCTGATACGGCTTGCCACCCGGCTCATCAGGATGTCGTGGTTCACGCGGTCAAAGAATTGCGCTAGATCCAGGTCTACCACCCAGCTATGTCCTGCCTGGATGTAGCCCTGCGCGCGCACCACGGCCTGATGCGCCGAGCGTCCCGGACGGAAGCCATAACTCGAGTCCGAGAACGTCGGGTCCCACTGCCTTTGCAGCACCTGCAAGACCGCCTGCTGGACGAATCGATCAAGCGCAGAAGGGATGCCGAGCTTGCGCACGCCCCCTCCATCCGGCTTGGGTATTTCGACCCGTCTCACAGGTTGGGGTTGGTAGGTTCCTTCGAGTAGTGAGGCCCGTATCGTCGGCCAGTGCTCCCGCAGGTACGCCGGTAATGCCTGAACCGTCATGCCGTCCACGCCCGGTGCACCCTTGTTCGCTTTCACACGCTTCAACGCCTGCTTCAGGTTCTCCCTTTCGCAGACTTCTGCCATCAGTCGGTCGCAAGCCGACGGGCTTTCAGGCTCGGGGTTCGCCGCCACAGGTTCAGCCCCTCGGGCATCGGCCTTCGGGGCTTCACCCCTAGCTTCGATCCCGAGGACGCGATGCGTTTTCTGCTGCGCTCCCATGTCGAGTTCTCCGGCTTACTTGCCGCTCCTCTCCGTTTGGGCCTTCAGGCGTCGCCACCCTAATATGCCCGCTGCTGACTCCTGCACGGCGATCAACAGCCCTTGCAAGCTGTTCAGTCCTGATTCCAGGACACCGGGCAGGCCTCCCGAGGTAAGCTCAACCGCCTTCACCACACACCTGCCAGATTTACCACCCCAGCCCTTGATGGTTGTGGACTTCGCGATCATTTGCTCGCTCGTCCGACTGGGTAGGCCTCGTATCTGGTTTCTGTTCGTCAGGTCGTGGCTTTGCTACACGCTTCCTTCAGACCCCGCCTCGCGACGACGCCCTTGCGTTTCGCTAGTCCTTCGCCCCATCAGGCTGGACAGGGGACTTGCACCCCCAAGCTGTTGCGCATGCTCGGCGCACAAA
>NZ_JACCQA010000087.1:0-2495 GCF_015712215.1 Burkholderia sp. 9779_493 | reverse complement strand
GGCGGCTACCAGCCGTCCGAGTTCATCAAACGCGTGCGACGTGAAGTCGCCTGAGTAATTGTTCCAACGGGGGCAACCCCGACGAGGAACCTGATGTTCCGTCATCAGTAGCCTACCGGCACATGCAGGACTGGTAACGGTCTTGTGTGAAGCTGCCGGGACAATGTAGCTGGGCCTTCGGGCCGCGCCGCTGCCGTGAGGCAAGGCGTTACCTGCGAGCATCAATGCGGGTACGGCGCTAGGCTGGGTGGTATGACCAACGCAAGTGAACTGCTGTTAAACACCGTTATGAATGACAAGCCAAAGATGCTGACAGGCTTGAACCAAAAGGTATGCGGTCGGTTGCTCTTTATCCGTTTTGGGGGCACACGGACATCATGACCGCCGGTGGAAAGGCAGGGTCTAACCCATCTCGTTACTCAAGCGAAACACGGTAAGCCCGTATCGCTGCCCTTCGGGGCAGGCAGACCGTAAGGAATGCTGTTGGTGGTGCGGGTAAAGGAATGTGGAGAAAGCGAATGCCGTCCTGTAATGGGACGGATAGGGGTTGAGCCGTAAGGCGACATCATCCCACGCGAAAGCGGGCAGACTTCCACTTGGTCTTTCTCTACGAGAAAACTTGTCCAACCTTCTACAAGAGGGAATTGCAGATGACTACGCAAGAAATTGCTTGCGCGGGTGCGCCCTCACACGAATCGGTCACATGGCACAGCATCGACTGGGCTGCGTGTCACCGTGAAGTGCGAAGGCTCCAGGCGCGTATCGTAAAGGCGACTCGGGAAGGAAAACACGGCAAGGTGAAAGCCCTGCAGTGGATTCTGACCCACTCGTTCAGCGGCAAAGCATTGGCCGTCAGACGAGTCACCGAGAACCAAGGTAAGAAGACGCCGGGCGTGGATGGCATCACATGGTCCACCCCGGAAGCCAAGTCTCAAGCCATGTTGTCAATCAAGCGGCGCGGGTATCGTCCCCAACCGCTGAAGCGTGTCTATATTCCTAAAGCCAATGGGAAGATGCGGCCGCTGGGTATCCCGACCATGAGAGACAGGGCGATGCAGGCGCTATACCTGCTGGCTCTTGAACCCGTGGCCGAGACCACAGCGGACGGACGCTCGTTTGGGTTCCGACCGGAGAGGTCCACGGCGGACGCCATCGAACAGTGCTTCACGGCACTGTCCAAGAAGGTGGCACCGCAGTGGGTTCTCGAAGGCGACATCAAGGGCTGCTTCGACAACATCAGCCATGACTGGCTCATGGGTCATGTACCGACGGATCGCGAGATTCTGAGGAAGTGGCTCAAGGCCGGATACATGGAAGATCGGCAACTTTTTCCAACAGAAGCTGGTACCCCGCAAGGGGGCATCATCTCGCCAACTCTGGCGAATCTCGTCCTCGACGGGCTGGAAGCCAAACTGGATGCTGCGTTCGGAAGAAAGCGGTACGCCAACGGTGTACAGACCCGTTTGATGGTCAACTATGTGCGGTATGCGGACGACTTCATCGTGACAGGACGCTCGAAAGAGCTACTGGAACAGGAGGTCATGCCGATCATCGAGGACTTCATGCGGGAACGGGGGCTCACGCTCTCACCCGAGAAGACCAAGATCACGCACATCGACGAGGGCTTCGATTTCCTCGGGCAAAACGTGCGCAAGTACAACGGCAAGCTGTTGATCAAGCCGTCGAAAGCGAACGTGGCGACCTTTTTGGAGAAAGTGCGCTCGGCGGTCAAAGGCAATAAGGCGCTGGATCAGCCTCGGCTGATTCGGATGCTCAACCCAATGATCCAAGGCTGGGCGAATTATCACCAGCACGTCGTGTCCAAAGCGACGTTCGCGCGTGTCGATCATGAGATTTGGCGTGTGTTGTGGCAGTGGGCCGTTCGTCGGCATCCGCAGAAAAGCAGCGTCTGGATCAAGCAGCGCTACTTCCACTCCGTAGGCACCCGTAACTGGGTGTTTGCGGCGGCGACGGGTGAAAGGTTCCCTGATGGGAACCCCATCCTGTCGTCACTGCGGAAGGCAACGGATACGCCCATTCGGCGACACCGGCCAATCAAGTTGGAAGCCAATCCATTCGACCCGACGTGGGAGACGTACTTTGAGGAGCGTGTAAGCCTCAAGATGCAGAACTCACTGCGGGGCAGGAAGAAGCTCATCAACCTCTGGTTGGCACAGGATCGTCGTTGTCCGATCTGCCAAGAGTTGATCACGCAGGAGACGGGGTGGCATGTCCACCACATCATTCGGCGGGTCGATGGCGGAAAGGATGGGAACACCAATCTCATCATGGTGCATCCAAACTGTCATAACCAGATTCACGTCAATGGTCTCAAGGTGGTGAAGCCGGTCCGCGAAAGCGGGCTTTGAAAGGCTTGAGCCGTATGAGGGGAAACTCTCACGTACGGTTCTTAGGGGGGGATGGGCCAGCAATGGCCTGTCCCTACCCGACTACCTGCCGCAAGGCACGTTCGACCTGCTCATCGCCGACGAGGC
>NZ_JACCQA010000086.1:0-3125 GCF_015712215.1 Burkholderia sp. 9779_493 | reverse complement strand
CATTGGCGATTGAGCCAGTCAGAGGATATCAACAGATATCGGCTGTCGTTCTTTAACAATCTGGAAGAAGTAAGTAATTTGGATAGCGGAAGCGTCTTGAGATGGACGTGGAAACTATCCGGGTTGTGATTGTATCGATGTATCTCAAGATGATTCGAACTCTATGTTCGACTCAATTGGAATACGGCACAACGCGAGAACTCAACCTGTAACGAGACAGACTCGTTATAGGGTCAAGCGAACAAGTGCATGTGGTGGATGCCTTGGCGATCACAGGCGATGAAGGACGCGGTAGCCTGCGAAAAGCTACGGGGAGCTGGCAAACGAGCTTTGATCCGTAGATGTCCGAATGGGGAAACCCACTCCTTTTGGAGTATCCATGGCTGAATACATAGGCCATGCGAAGCGAACGCGGTGAACTGAAACATCTAAGTAACCGCAGGAAAAGAAATCAACCGAGATTCCCAAAGTAGTGGCGAGCGAAATGGGATGAGCCTTGCACTCTTTATTTGTATTGTTAGCCGAACGCTCTGGAAAGTGCGGCCATAGCAGGTGATAGCCCTGTAGGCGAAAACAGTATGAAAGAACTAGGTGTGCGACAAGTAGGGCGGGACACGTGAAATCCTGTCTGAAGATGGGGGGACCATCCTCCAAGGCTAAATACTCGTGATCGACCGATAGTGAACCAGTACCGTGAGGGAAAGGCGAAAAGAACCCCGGGAGGGGAGTGAAATAGATCCTGAAACCGCATGCATACAAACAGTCGGAGCCTCGTAAGGGGTGACGGCGTACCTTTTGTATAATGGGTCAGCGACTTACGTTCAGTAGCAAGCTTAACCGTATAGGGCAGGCGTAGCGAAAGCGAGTCCGAATAGGGCGTTCAGTTGCTGGGCGTAGACCCGAAACCAGGTGATCTATCCATGGCCAGGATGAAGGTGCGGTAACACGTACTGGAGGTCCGAACCCACTAACGTTGAAAAGTTAGGGGATGAGCTGTGGATAGGGGTGAAAGGCTAAACAAACCTGGAAATAGCTGGTTCTCTCCGAAAACTATTTAGGTAGTGCCTCGTGTCTCACCTTCGGGGGTAGAGCACTGTCATGGTTGGGGGGTCTATTGCAGATTACCCCGCCATAGCAAACTCCGAATACCGAAGAGTGCAATCACGGGAGACAGACATCGGGTGCTAACGTCCGGTGTCAAGAGGGAAACAACCCAGACCGCCAGCTAAGGTCCCCAAATATAGCTAAGTGGGAAACGAAGTGGGAAGGCTAAAACAGTCAGGAGGTTGGCTTAGAAGCAGCCACCCTTTAAAGAAAGCGTAATAGCTCACTGATCGAGTCGTCCTGCGCGGAAGATGTAACGGGGCTAAGCTATATACCGAAGCTGCGGATGCGTGCTTAGCACGCATGGTAGGAGAGCGTTCCGTAAGCCTGCGAAGGTGCCTTGTAAAGGGTGCTGGAGGTATCGGAAGTGCGAATGCTGACATGAGTAGCGATAAAGGGGGTGAAAGGCCCCCTCGCCGTAAGCCCAAGGTTTCCTACGCAACGTTCATCGGCGTAGGGTGAGTCGGCCCCTAAGGCGAGGCAGAAATGCGTAGCTGATGGGAAGCAGGTCAATATTCCTGCACCATTGTTAGATGCGATGGGGGGACGGATCGCGGAAGGTTGTCCGGGTGTTGGAAGTCCCGGTCGCTGCATTGGAGAAGGCGCTTAGGCAAATCCGGGCGCAGGATTCAAGGGTGTGGCGCGAGCTCCCTAGGGAGCGAAGCAATTGGAAGTGGTTCCAAGAAAAGCCTCTAAGCTTCAGTCTAACGATGACCGTACCGCAAACCGACACAGGTGGGCGAGATGAGTATTCTAAGGCGCTTGAGAGAACTCGGGAGAAGGAACTCGGCAAATTGGTACCGTAACTTCGGGATAAGGTACGCCCTTGTAGCTTGACCAGCCTGCGCTGGAAGGGTGAAGGGGTTGCAATAAACTGGTGGCTGCGACTGTTTAATAAAAACACAGCACTCTGCAAACACGAAAGTGGACGTATAGGGTGTGACGCCTGCCCGGTGCCGGAAGATTAAATGATGGGGTGCAAGCTCTTGATTGAAGTCCCGGTAAACGGCGGCCGTAACTATAACGGTCCTAAGGTAGCGAAATTCCTTGTCGGGTAAGTTCCGACCTGCACGAATGGCGTAACGATGGCCACACTGTCTCCTCCCGAGACTCAGCGAAGTTGAAGTGTTTGTGATGATGCAATCTACCCGCGGCTAGACGGAAAGACCCCATGAACCTTTACTGTAGCTTTGCATTGGACTTTGAACCGATCTGTGTAGGATAGGTGGGAGGCTATGAAACCGGAACGCTAGTTTCGGTGGAGCCGTCCTTGAAATACCACCCTGGTTTGTTTGAGGTTCTAACCTTGGCCCGTGATCCGGGTCGGGGACAGTGCATGGTAGGCAGTTTGACTGGGGCGGTCTCCTCCCAAAGCGTAACGGAGGAGTACGAAGGTACGCTAGGTACGGTCGGAAATCGTGCTGATAGTGCAATGGCATAAGCGTGCTTAACTGCGAGACCGACAAGTCGAGCAGGTGCGAAAGCAGGTCATAGTGATCCGGTGGTTCTGTATGGAAGGGCCATCGCTCAACGGATAAAAGGTACTCTGGGGATAACAGGCTGATACCGCCCAAGAGTTCATATCGACGGCGGTGTTTGGCACCTCGATGTCGGCTCATCTCATCCTGGGGCTGTAGCCGGTCCCAAGGGTATGGCTGTTCGCCATTTAAAGAGGTACGTGAGCTGGGTTTAAAACGTCGTGAGACAGTTTGGTCCCTATCTGCCGTGGGCGTTGGATATTTGAAGGGGGCTGCTCCTAGTACGAGAGGACCGGAGTGGACGAACCTCTGGTGTACCGGTTGTCACGCCAGTGGCATCGCCGGGTAGCTATGTTCGGAAGAGATAACCGCTGAAAGCATCTAAGCGGGAAACTCGCCTTAAGATGAGATATCCCTGGGGACTAGATCCCCTTGAAGGGTCGTTCGAGACCAGGACGTTGATAGGTCAGGTGTGTAAGCGCAGTAATGCGTTCAGCTAACTGATACTAATTGCCCGTAAGGCTTGATCCTATAACAAGTCTG
>NZ_JACCQA010000085.1:0-4172 GCF_015712215.1 Burkholderia sp. 9779_493 | reverse complement strand
CTTCCGCTCGTTGGGTCTTCCGTCGCTGGGTCCATCGCCGATCAACTGATCCGAACCGCCGTGTACGGACCCGTACGCACGGTGGTGCAGGAGGGGTCGGGCCGCGAGGCCTGCCCCTATCCTAATTGCGCGGCGGCAATGCGTGCCCGCAGCCCGTCTGCTTCATCACGAAACCCGCAGAGCAAAGCACCATTTGTTGGTTCGGATTCACTGCACGCGCTGATACGTTAGCGGCTTCGCGACGACACACTCCGTCGCGATGTTCTTCGAACCGTGCCGCCGCGCGATCCGCGGCGGCCTCCATAACAAATCAGGTCGTGCTCATGAAAATCAACACGCTCGCTACGTGGCTCATCGGAGTCGCGCTCGTTACCGCAGGCACCGTCGCCCATGCAGACCGTCTCGACGACATCAAGAAGGCCGGGGTGCTGCGCGTCGCGACGTTCGACAGCAATCCGCCGTTCGGCTATGTCGACGCGAAAAGCAATCACATCGTCGGTCTCGACGTCGATTACGCGAAGGCGCTCGCCGACAAGCTCGGCGTGAAGCTGCAGCTGCAACCGACCAACCCCGCGAACCGCATCCCGTTCCTGACGTCCGGCAAGGTCGACCTCGTGCTCGCGAACTTCACGATCACCGACGAGCGTGCGAAGCAGGTCGACTTCAGCATCCCGTATTTCTCGTCGGGCCAGCAATTTCTCGCGAAGAAGGGCGTGCTGAAATCGGCCGACCAATTGAACGGCCTGCGCGTCGGCGCCGACAAGGGCACGACCAACGAAATCACGCTGCGCGAGAAATTCCCGAAGGCGACGATCGTCGCGTACGACGACACGCCGTTCGCGTTCGCCGCGTTGCGCGCCGGCAACGTGCAGGCCATCACGCAGGACGGCCCGAAGCTGATCGGCCTGCTCGCGAACGTGCCCGACAAGCAGAACTACGAGATCCCGGCGTTCACGATCTCGAACGACTACATGGGCGTCGGCGTGCCGAAGGGCGAGACGCGCCTGCTCGGCTTCGTCAACGACACGCTGAAGGGGCTCGAGGCGAACGGCCGCGCGACGCAGATCTACGACGCATGGTTCGGGCCGACGACGAAAACGCCGCTCACGCGCATTTTCCGGATCGGCGACAAGACCTGACCGCTGCCGCACGCGCGCCGCGTTTGGCCGGAACCTCGGCCGCGCGGCGCTTTTCGTTTTCATCCGACCGCGCGCGTCGTGCGCGCTCCCCAGCATGCTCGGGTTGGCTCCCAAATATCTGTCCTGGCTCTGGCAGGGTTTCCTGCTGACACTCGGCCTCGCGGCCGCGTCGGCCGTCGCCGCGACCGTCGGCGGGTTGCTGCTCGCCGTGATGCGGCATGCGCGCGGCAGGGCGCCGCGCACGGTCGCTGCGGCGTACGTCGTCGCGTTCCGCAACACGCCACTGCTCGTGCAGTTGCTGTTCTGGTATTTCGGCGTCGCGTCGTTGCTGCCCGATACGTGGATCGCGTGGCTCAATGCGCGCCATGCGGTGAGCGTGGGCCCGGTCACGCTCGCGTGGCCGTCGTTCGAATTCGTGGCGGGCTGGGTCGGGTTGAGCGCCTATACGGCTGCCTTCGTCGCCGAGGAATGCGAAGCCGGTTTGCGCGGCGTGCGGCGCGCGCAACACGACGCGGCGGCCGCGCTCGGCCTCACGCCGATGCAGTCGCTGCGCTACGTGGTGCTGCCGCAGGCCGTGCGCATCGCGCTGCCGCCGCTGTTCGGCCAATACATGAATCTCGTGAAGAACTCGTCGCTCGCGATGGCGATCGGCGTGGCCGAGCTGTCGTATGCGTCGCGGCAGGTCGAGACGGAGACGTTCCAGACCTTCGCCGCGTTCGGTGTCGCGACCGTGCTGTACGTCGCGGCGGTGGCCGCGATCGAGGCCGGCGCGTATGCGGCCACGCAATGGCGCGACCGGCTCGGAGCGGGACGCTGACGATGGATCTTTCGCTGTTGCTCTCGAATCTGCCGTACCTGTTGGTCGGCGCGTTTCCGGACGGCCCGCTCGGCGGCGCCGCGCTTTCCCTGGTGCTGGCGCTCGCGTCCGCGGTCGCGTCGGCCGTGCTCGGCGTGGCGCTCGGTGTCGCGATGGCGCTCGCGCGCGGCCCGGCGCGCATGCTGCTGCTCGCGGTCATCGGCTTCTTCCGCGCGATTCCGGTGCTGATGCTGATCTTCTGGACGTATTTCTTGATGCCCGTGCTGCTGCACATGGACGTGCCGGGGCTCGCGACGGTCGTGTGCGCGCTGGCGCTGATCGGTGGCGCGTATCTCGCGCATGCGGTGCATGCGGGGATCGTCGCGGCGGGCGACGGGCAATGGCAGGCCGGGCTGTCGCTCGGGCTCACGCGCTGGCAGACGGTGCGCTACGTGCTGCTGCCGCAGGCGATCCGGATCATGACGCCGTCGTTCGTCAACCAGTGGGTCGCGCTCGTGAAGGACACGTCGCTCGCGTATATCGTTGGCGTGCCGGAACTGTCGTTCGTCGCGACGCAGGTGAACAACCGGCTGATGGTGTATCCGGCGCCGATCTTCCTGTTCGTCGCGCTGATCTATCTGGTGCTGTGCACGTCGCTCGATGGCGCGGCGCGCTGGCTGCTGTCGCGGGGGCCGCGCACGCAACGTGCGACGCAGGCGACGGCCGAGCGCACGGAACCCGCACGGTAACGGTGGGCCGGTGAGCCGCGTCCAATGCGTGCGCGCGCTTTCGGTGATGAAGATGGATGATGGGCGACCATCCTCAGCGGGCCGCGTCGCCGTGATTCGAGCGGCGACGCGCGCGGTGGTGCCGATGAGGCCGAGGTGCCCGGACGCTTCAGGACGTCAGCGTCATGACGCGCTGTAGTGCGTATCGAAAACCGCGCGCAGCGTCGACGGGCCGGTCGCGAAATCGCCCCACAGCGGCCCGTCGTTCTGCGTGAACGCGAACGGCGTCGTATTGATCGACGCGAGGCGCAAGCGCCATTGCGCGGCCTCCTGGCGGAACGCGGTGAGTTGCATGTCCGACAGCGCCGTCTGCGCGCTGGCCAGCGTGACGAGCGGATCGACCGGATCGTTCGCGACCCGCACCTCGAAATGCAGGTGCGGGCCGGTCGCCGCGCCCGTCATCCCGACCGAACCGATACGTTGCCCCTGCTTCACCGTTTCGCCGGTCTTGAGCCCGCGAGCGAACGCGGACAGGTGCGCGTAGTAGGTCGAATAGCCGTCCGCATGATCGACGATCACATAGCGGCCATAGCCACCCGGATCGGTGCCGACGAACGACACGACGCCGTCGGCGGCCGCATCGACCGGCGTGCCGCTCGGCGCGGCGAGATCGACGCCCGTATGGAACGCCATCGCCTGCGACAGCGGATGGATGCGCTCGCCGAAGAACGAGCTGATGCGCGTCCACTTGACCGGCATCGTGAACGCGGCGGCTTCGAGCGGCGAGCCGTCGAGCGTGTAGTACGCGCCGTGCTCGGCGCCCGGCGCGCGGAACCAGATCGCGCCGAACGTGCGGCCGGCGACGCGCAGCTCGAGCGCGGTGAGGCGCGGCGTGCCGTCGTGCGTGTCGAACGCGACGCGGTAATAGTCGCCGCGCTGCGCACTCGCGCGCATCGCGACCTTGCCGGTGACGAGATCGCCGAGCTGGATGCGCACCTCGGGCGGCACGTCGAGACGGTTCAGCGTATCGGACAGCGTGAGTTCGATGTCGCCGGCGCGCATGCCTTGCTGGTGGTCGGGCGCCGCGAACTGAAACAGGCTCGCATAGCCGAGCATGTCGTTGCGATGCGCGCTGAGCGGCGCGAACAGGCCCGGCTGCAGGCTGCGATCGTTGCGATCGAGGTGTTCGTTGCGCTCGCCGATCGTGCGGGCGAGCTCGCTCGTCACGAAATGCTGCGCGGTGGGAAACGGCGTATCGGACAGCACGCGCTGCGGCAGTGCGGCCGTGCCCGAGTCGACGGCGCCCGGCAGTTGCGACACGGCCGGCAGCGCGGCGGCGAGGCCGAATGCGGCGAGGGCGCCGAGCACGGCGGCCGGCACGAGCGCGCGCACGGCGCGCTGCGCGCGACCGGGCGCGACGGCATCAGGGGTTGCGACAGACTTGACCAAGGTGTCCACATCCAGGAAAGCGGTTCAAAGGGGTGTGGGCGGGGGCCGCCGGCGGCACAC
>NZ_JACCQA010000084.1:0-4325 GCF_015712215.1 Burkholderia sp. 9779_493 | reverse complement strand
CGGTTGGGCGGGAGCCTATCGAGGCTGCTTGCGGCAGTGGGAAAATCGGCTGAAAACCGGTGCCCTACGGAGTCGGATCAGGGTTTTCCTGAGGGGAAAAACGGTGGAGCTGGACGTCCGGCCTTCAGGAGCGGTCTCTGCGAACGATCGAAAGGAGGCGGGCAGACGGAGATTGACGTTGTTGTCGATACGCGTCGTCCAACAGACGCTGACGGCCACTATCGGCCAAAACCGGTCGTGGACCAACAACAGCAACCAGACATCCGGTAGGCAGGTCGAGTTCCGACAACGGACACGCACGCTTTCATGGCGATCCATTCTTCCCATCTGGCCGGTGTTTGTTACGACCGACCCCTCAATTTCCTGAAGATGAGCGGCATTGCTTCAGCATCCAGCCCATCCATGTCAACCAGTCGCAGGGACTTCACCATGTCCAGCGTCGAACGCTTGTACTTCTTGAAATGTGGCGACTGGATATGTGCGTCGTACGCATCGTGGCTCGCATAAATTTCCACGATCTTGATGTGCGTCGGGCTATCCTTTTGAGCCATCGGGAAAATGCACACTACCCCCGGCTCGACGCGCATCGACGCCTCAGCCTCCTCGTTCAAGATGCGCCGATATGCTTCGAGATGCTGATTGAATATCTCGATTTCGGAGATACGGACTAACATTTTTGGCTCCTGCGCATGGACGTTACCGTGCTGCCCCAACGGCAGTACCGCACACATCACAACGAGCGCGAAGAGGATAAGACGTCGGCACTCGATGAACGGGCCCTTCATATCTATTCTCGCATTCGATGTTCGTCCAGCGGCGGTACGTTCGACCGCGGCGGCGAGTTCGCAAGCTACCGCCATTGAACGTACCGCCGCTCGCGACATTCAGTTCCGCGGCATTGAAATCGTCGGCGGATGTTCCGGAAGCGGTGGCACGATGCCATCCACCGGATGGGGGACATACGGCGCTTCGAGCGCGGCGATTTCGTCCTGCGTCAGCGAGAAGTCGAGCGCGCCGATGGCGGTTGCCAGATGCTCGGGCTTCGTTGCCCCGATGATCGGCGCGGTGATCGCCGGCTTCGTCAACAGCCACGCCAGTGCGACGTGCGCGCGCGGCACATGGTGCGCCTCGGCGATACGCGCGACGACGTCAACCACCTTCCGGTCCTGGATTTCAGCGTTCCGATACATTTGCAGCGCAAAGGCATCGTTCTGCGTGCGGCGCGTGGTTTCGCTCCAGTCGCGCGTCAGCCTGCCGCGCGCCATCGGGCTCCATGGAATGACCCCGACGCCCTGGTCGGCGCAAAGAGGCAACATTTCGCGTTCCTCCTCCCGATAGAGCAGGTTGTACTGCGGTTGCATGGAGATGAAGCGTGTCCAGCCGTTGCGTTCCGCGACGTGCTGCATTTTCGCGAAGCGCCATGCCTCCATCGACGATGCACCGATGTAGCGGGCTTTGCCTGACTTCACTATGTCGTGCAGCGCCTCCATCGTTTCCTCCACAGGCGTGCCGTGGTCGAAACGGTGGATCTGGTAGAGGTCGACGTAATCCATGCCGAGGCGGGTCAGACTGTCGTCGATCGACTGAAGCAGCGCTTTCCGCGAGAGAAACCCGGTATTGGGTGAATTGCGCCACGGAAAGAACGCCTTGGTGGCGACGACGACCTCTTCGCGCCGCGCCATGTCGTTGAGCGCTCGGCCCGTGATCTCCTCGGAGCTTCCGCCCGAATAGATATTGGCAGTGTCGAAGAAGTTGATGCCCGCCTCGAGCGCTTGCCGAAAAAACGGGCGGGAGGCTGCTTCATCGAGGGACCAAGGCTGGGGCAGGCGGGCAGGCTCCCCATAGCTCATGCATCCCAGGCAAAGACGAGATACTTTCAGGCCCGTTCGGCCCAGATTGACATATTCCATGTTCACCTTCAAAGGTCTACGGTCACACAACGCCGATAAGCAGACTGCGGCAGGCCCGTGGTTGACGATTTATCCCGCGTCAGCGCTACACGACAACCACGGACCGACACCGCGATAGACGCTGCCGCAGCAGTCAAGCGTCGCGCGACGCGAACAGCGACTCCCAGCCGACGAACGGGCCGAGCGGAATGATCTCCCAGTCGATCAGGCCGACCTTGGCCAGCGGAAACTCGGCGAGCGCCTGTCTCGCGGCATCGACCGAATCGCTTTCGGCAATGATGGCGACGCCCGGGCGGTCCTGACGGAACGAGATTTCGCGCACGAAGCCCGTTTTATACAGATGCCACGCATGGCGCACTTCTTCGAGAAGATGGGGCTGATAGGCGTCCGGGCTGGCCCCCGGCAGCGGGACGTCGAGACAAAGCAATTTCATCGTGCGGCTCCTGACATGAACTGGCTGGTCACGTGAGCGACGCGCTCGCCCAGATACGCAGCGGTATCGATATCGCTCTCGATGGGGGTGATGTCCGGTGATGCATCATCCGATTGCGCCATCGCGCCCAGCCATCCGCCGACACGATTCTTCTCCTGCGGCGACTTGCCCGGGAAGATATCGAGTCCGACCCAGATCATCCCGTGCTGGGCGGCAAACAGCGCCATCGTGACGAGGGAATTCAGCTTGTCGCCGTGCATGGCGCCCGAATTCGTGAAGCCTGCGGCAATCTTGTTCCGCCACGACTGGGGAATCCACGCGGGACGCGTCGAGTCCTCCATCACCTTTTTGAGCCTCGCGCTGACGGTGCCGTTGTAGGTCGGCGAGCCGAAGATGATCGCGTCGCTCGCGGCGAGTTTTTCCCAGGGCGTATCGCCATCTGCAACGGCGATCAACTGCGCTTCGGCACCCGGCACGCGACGAACGCCGTCTGCAACGGCTTGGGCCTGTTTCGCGGTGTGGCCATAGCCACTGTCATAGAGGATCGTGATGAGCATTGAAAACTCGCAAGCTTCGGACGGAGGGGCGATGTCCGCCATTGTCACCAGCGTCACTCATTACGAGAAGTTCTGACAGGGTTGAACCACCCTCAACTGAAAGTTTAGAATCCGGCGGCGCGACGACAGGTCGGCGCGATGTCAGTCATGGAGGAAATGTGGATTCTTCGCAGCGTGTTCGAGCCATCGTTTCTCTCGTCCAGGCCGTGGATGCGGGAAGTTTTGCGGCAGCGGCCCGACAATTGGGCGTCACGTCGGCTGCCGTGAGCAAGAACGTGGCGGGCCTCGAAAAAGCATTGGGTGTGCGGCTGATGAACCGGACGACCCGCACACTCAAACTCACAGAGGAAGGCGAGGCGTTTTTGCGCCACGCGCGCATCGCGCTTGAAACACTGGATGCCGCGATCGATACGGTTTCCGCCCAGCGGGCCGTGCCGGCCGGGCGCGTGCGGATTTCGACGAGTGCCGCCTTCGGGCATAACCACGTGCTTCCGGCGCTGCCCGCGCTGCTCGCTCGCTACCCGGCGCTGTCGGTCGAGGTCGATTTCGACGATCGGGTCATCGATATTGTCCGGGACGGCTACGACATTGCGGTAAGAGGCGGCAACATCCCGGATTCCGCGCTCGTGACTCGCCCCATTTGTCGCTTGAATACAGTACTGGTAGCGTCTCCCGACTATCTGGCGAACCATGGCGTGCCCGAAACGCCGGATGCGTTGCACGCGCACCGGCTCATTGCACGGCGATTCCTGAGCGGCCAGGTCGCGCCGTGGAACTTCACGGGCGACGACAAAAGCATCACGACGATCGACCCCTCCGGCAAGGCAATGCTGACACTATCCGCACCGGAATCGCTGGTGCAGGCGGCGTGCGATAGCGTTGGCATCGCGGAGGTCGGGGTGCATCTTGCGTGGGATCGGTTGCGTTCCGGTGCGCTGAAGGTCATTCTCCACAGGTTTCACCATCCCGGAAGCTATGAGATGGTGATGCAGTATCCACACCGGGCGCTTGTCGCGCCACGAGTGCAAGTTACCGTCAAACATCTGCTGGAAGCGCTAACGGCGGATAGCAAATTGCATGTGCCTACGGATGCCTTGGATAGCTATAGCGTGTAGCAGTCAACCATCGTTGTATTACCAAACGTGTGGTTCCGCGTGGAAACTGCGTGTGCAGCATCGCGACGACCGGAAGTATTCATCGAGCGACCGCCGAAGATCGACAAACCGACGTTGCACGTCCGATGCGGTGAAAGGCGACTCTGGGTCGGTAACTGCCACTGGGAAGAAGCGTGAGCGCAGGTCTTGTCGCGTCATCAGATCGCATGCCGCAAAAAACCGCCCCCCCAACTGTCCAATTTCCGCACACCGAATCACAAACGGCCCCCAATCCACGCGCCTCCCCCACATGGGAAGAAACCCGGATACC
>NZ_JACCQA010000083.1:0-5371 GCF_015712215.1 Burkholderia sp. 9779_493 | reverse complement strand
GGGCGGGGTGCGGGTTCAGCGCGCCATCGCGCGATTGCGTGCCGAGCGGTCTAGCGGCGGGCGATCGGCAGCGCCGCGTCGGCGCCGCCGCTTCGATAGGCGGCGCGCACGGCGTTGGTCCTCGCTTCGAGCGCTGCCGGCGAGAGCCACGGTCTCAACCGGACGACCACCCGCGGCAACTCGGCCAGTTGCGCACGCAACTGCACGATCGACCGGCAGCAACGGCAGGCCGACGATTGCGCATTGGCGGCCGAGGCGGCTGCGGCCAGCCCGGCGGTCCATTCGACGCCGCGATGGCGCCTGGCCGCGTCGAGGTGCGGCAGATAGCGCGCGTCGCCCGACAACGCGATCAGCAGCGCGGCCCAGTGCGCGCCGCGCCAGCCGTGCCGCATGTCGCGTGTCAGGTCGGCCAGCAGCGCGTCGTCCAGCGCGGACAGGCTTTGCTGACACAGATAGTGGAAGTCGAGCGGCTGGTAGCGGACCTGCGGGTAGTCGCGCAGCACCTGCCGGAGTTCGGCGCCGGTAGCGACGGCGGCGGCGAGAAACCGCTCGGCGGGCGCGGGGCGGTTCAACTGCAGCGTCGGCACACCGAGGAAAAGCCGGCTGATGTCGTCGGGGTGGTAGTGCATCGCGGATATCGGGGGATCGTTCGGGGTACGCTGTCCGGAATGCTCACTGATCGCCGGACATCAGCGCCGTGTAACGCCGCTGCATTTCATCGGGTTCGACCGCTTCGATCGTATGCCCGATCAGCCAGTCGTAACCGAACGGATCGCGGATCCTGCCCGAACGCTCGCCGTAGAACTGGTCCTGCAGCGCGCGGGTCACGCGCGCGCCGGCCGCGACGGCGGCGGCGATCGTCGCGTCGGCGTCGTCGACATGCAGATGGAGCACCATCGGCGCGTTGCCGTCCGGGTCGAGGGCGAACAGATCGTATTCCGGGAACTCGTCGGAGATCATCAGCGTGCATGGCCCGAGCTGCAATTCCGCGTGTCCGATGCGCCCCGACGGCTCGACGAGCCGGAATTTCTCCTGCGCGCCGAATGCCTTCGCATAGAACGCGATGGCGTCTTCCGCGCTTTTGGCGCGCAGATACGGAAAGACTTCGTGAATCGCCATGGTGCCCTCCGGTGGGTGGTGTGGGTGTGGCTCGATCCTATCGGGCGTCCGGCGCCCGGTCTTGAACAAAATTGACCGCCGCGGCGACCGTGGCGGTCGTGCGTCAGCAGTCAGAGCGGTACGTGAAAACCGTTCGCGCTCGCGCGTTGCCGGTACTGTTCCGGTGACAATCCGGCGAACTCGAGGAATTCGCGATTGAAATGCGGTTGATCGGCATAGCCTGCCGCCGCCGCGGCATCGGCCCACGATGCCGGCGGCGCGGCCGACAAGCCGTCGAGCAGTTGCGCGAAGCGGCGCACGCGGCCGTAGCGTTTCGGCGGCATGCCGACCGCCTCGCAAAACTGCGCGACGAAGTGACGGTGGCTGCAGCCGAGTTGCTGCACGATCGTGCGGACCGCCGTGCCACGATTCAATTGCGCGATCGATGCGGCGATGGCCGGGTCGATGCCGGTCACGCGCGGTAGCCGTGCGCTCAGCAGCGTTTCCCACAGATCCAGCCGCGCGGCGGCGGAAGCGACTTCGCCGAGCCGGTCGCGGATGCTGGCAGCGTCGGCGCCCCACAGATCGTCGAGCGACAGGTGCAGGCCGTAGAAGGCCGACGCCGGCACGCCGGTGACGAGCCGGACCGCGCCCGGACGGATCAGCGCACCGACGGTCGGCACCGGCGCGGAGACGTCCTTGAGGTACGCGCACGCCCGTGCGCCGCCGACCACGGCGACGCCGACCGTGCGGCCGGTGTCGTCTTCGACGCGGTCGAATAGCCGCAACGGCTGGGCATCGAGCCGGATCGCGATGTGTACCGCGCCGGTCGGCAGCACGCGCTCGCGGCAACGTTCGTTCCGGATCGAAAACGGCGGATACGATGCCCATACCGAGTCGATGAAGGGCCGCAGGTATCCGGCGGGACGGCGGCTGAGGATCATGTCTTGTCCCGTGTCGTGGACGGCGAACACGCCGATTGTACAAACGAATCGGGTAGGGGGCGCAAGGTCGGTTTCAACCGACGGGCACGGACGATCGGCGCACAAACGCGTCGGCGACGGTCCGCCCACGCCGCACGACAGCCGCGAACGGCGTCGGATAGCGGGTTCCGACCGGTGGCCGGCGATCCGCAAAAATGCCAGAATCGCCCGACAAACGGCGGCGCCGACCACGACGGCACGGCCGCCCGGACGACGCGACAGGAGACGACGAGTGACCCGCGATGCCATCCGCCCCCGCTCAATCCCGCCACGAGGCGCCGCGCTTGCACGGCGCGTCGGCCGCCTGCTGTTGCCGCTCTACCGGTTGCCGCAAGCGACGCGCGTCGACGAATTCGACCGGCGGCTCCTGCTGCTGCTGAACGAGCACATCGACTTCGACGGCGCATGGTTCGGCCATTCGAGCCTGCGGCCCGACGGCCCGTTGCCGCACAGCGCGTACCTGCACAATCTGCGTCCGGGCTTCATGCACGACTGGGAACAGGTCAAGCTGCGCGATCCGCTGGCGCGACTGGCGGAAACATCGTCGGAGAAGATCGTCGTCGCGTCGACGTCGACGGTTCCGCTGAACGACACGATGCGGCGGTTCTGCAAGGCGCAGGGCATCGCACAGGTGTTGTTCGCCGTGTGCGTGGACGCCGGGAATCAACGCGCCACGCACCTGTCGCTGTATCGCCGCACGCATCGCCGCTTCGACGCGGCCGACGCAAACCTGCTCGAACTCGCGATCGAGCACATGGCGTCGGCGCTCGAATGCAACCGCCTGCACTGGATGCACGCGACCGATGGCGCGACGGGCGGCGCGGCTTCCGCGCTGTTCGATGCGCATGGCGTGCTGCAGTACGCGGACGACGCGTTCCTCGCGCTCGCCGCGCTCGAATGGCCGTCGTGGGATCGCACCGGCTTGCCGGACGACGCGAGAGCCCGACTGTTCGATGCCACGCCGCCGCCGCCCGCGTTGTCGGGCGCGCGTATCCGGCTGCACAGCGAACGGCTCGGCGATTACGTGCTGGTGCGCGCGCGGGCGGCCGGCGTCGGCGCCGTGCTGAGCCCGCGCGAGCTGGCGGTCGCGCGCATCTTCTGCGACGGCTGCACGTACAAGGGCGTCGCGAAACGCCTCGGCATCGCGCCGGCGACGGCGCGGCATCATCTGCGCCGCGTGTACGTGAAGCTGCGCGTGACCACGAAGAGCGAACTGATCCGCGTGCTCGACGATGACGGCGCGCTCGCGTAAGCGCGCCGCTTTTTCCCGCTGTTCGCCGCATTCCTGCCGCACGTTCCCATCGTTCATCTGAACGATTTCGGATGGTTTTTTCGCGGGCTTCAATGAAGTCGCTTCACCGCAGTCCCGCCCATCACGACATCCGTCACCCCCGACGAACGCAGGAGAACGCCCATGAATATCGAGGAATACGTACGTTACGACGCGACCGGCCTGGCCGCCGAGATCCGCGCCGGCCATGTCAGCGCCGACGAAGCGATGCAGGCGGCGAAAGCCGCCGCCGCGCGCGTCAACCCGGAAATCAACGCGATCATCGAAACTTTCGAGCAGCCGCTCGAGTACGCGGCGGACGGGCCGTTCGCCGGCGTGCCGTTCCTCATCAAGGATCTCGTGCTGCATGCGGGCGGCGTCGCGAACGACGGCGGCTCGCGGCTGCTGGCCGGGCGCTACGTGCCGCCTGCCGACAGCGAGCTGATGGCGCGTTTCAAGCGCGCGGGCTTTGCGACCTTCGGCCGGACGACGACGCCCGAACTCGGCTTCAACGCGACGACGGAATCGCTGCTGCACGGGCCGACCCGCAACCCGTGGAACCCCGCGTACAGCGCCGGTGGATCGAGCGGCGGCTCGGCGGCGGCGGTGGCCGCGGGCATCGTGCCGGCCGCGCACGCGAACGACGGCGGCGGGTCGATCCGCGTGCCGGCGGCCGCCTGCGGGCTCGTGGGGCTGAAGCCGTCGCGCGGCCGTACGCCGGTCGGCCCGGACTACAACCTGCCGTTGTTCGGTCTCGGCATCGAGTTCGCCGTGACGCGCACGGTGCGCGACAGCGCGGCAATGCTCGATGCGGTCGAAGGCCCGGAGACCGGTGCGATGTTCGATATCGCGCGGCCGCACGAACGCTATGCCGACGCGATCCGCACGCCCGCACGCCGGCTGCGTGTGGCATTGGCGACGCGCATGCCCGGCGCCGGCGTCACGCATCCGGATTGCGTCGCCGCGGCCGAGCAGGTGGCACGCACGCTCGAACAGCTCGGCCACGACGTCGACGTGGCCGTACCTGCGTACGACGCCGAAGCGCTTGCGTCGGCGAGCTGCACCGCGTGGACGGCGTTCCTTGCGTCGGCCGCGCTGGGCGCCGCCGATGCGCTCGGGCGGTCGTACGATCCGCGCGAAGTGGAAGCGTGCACGCATGCATGCATCGAGCACGGGCGCCGGCTGTCGGGACTCGACCTGCAACGCATGCTGATGCAGTTCAATGTGCTGTCGCGCGACGTCGGCGGGTTTTTCGGCGGCTATGACGTGCTGGTCACGCCGGTCACCCGGATGCCGACGGTCGAACTCGGCCATCTCGACCAGAACGATGCGACGCTCGACGCGCGCGGCTGGTGCGACAAGCTGTTCGACTACTGTCCGTTCACGGGGCTTTTCAACATCACCGGCACGCCGGCGATTTCGCTGCCGGCCGGCTGGTCGGGCGACCGGCCCGTCGGCGTGCAGCTCGCCGGGCCGATGGGCAGCGAAGCGGTGTTGCTGCAGGTCGCGGCCACGCTGGAGCAGACGCTCGGATGGCATACGCGGCGGCCGCGCGTGCATGCAGCCGGCGGTTGATGGCCGGCGGTCGACGCGGCCGCGTGCGATGTCGCGATCGGGGGCTCGGCAGTAGCGCGCGGATGGCGAGTCGTTGTCGCAGTTGACGGGGGGCTTGTCGCGACATGTCGACGATGTGGGCGGATGTCCGAGGCTGGGGTTGTCGCGTGAACACCCGGAACGGAACCTTCAGCCGATCCACTTCACGCATCGTCATGGTGATCGTCCCAGTCACGTTCATCGCCAGCGCTCCCAAGGGTGCAGGCGATCAACCTACAGGCTAAAACACGACATTTTTATTTAGCGGAAACGCGACATCTGAACTTGGGACCTACACACATGTCATACCCGGATTCAGATGTCGTAGCGCCAGCTAAATACAGATGTCGCATGTTTCATCGGTCTTTCCATCCTTTAACGTTGAAGCGCCGAGCCTGAAGCAGCAGGGCGCTTACGTTCATCAGCG
>NZ_JACCQA010000082.1:0-5788 GCF_015712215.1 Burkholderia sp. 9779_493 | reverse complement strand
GGCCAGCGTATTCCATCAGGGACAGCAGGCGTACGCCTGACATCAAAGTCCGGATGTATGGCTGCAATCGATGCCTTCGAACCGTCACTCACCGCGAACCTGGCAAAACGGGGGCGTCCATGTATGAGTGGAATACGTTTCGAAATCTGCTTCAGGGCGAGATGCTGTTCGCGCGGCGCGACCTCGACGGTGTCACGCAATACGGAACGGAAGAGCTGGACTTCTCCAATCTCGTAGCAGTTCAACGACACCTAATGGAGGTTACGGCTCGCTTGTCCAAAGAGATGGCTCCAGGCCAGCCGACGCCAGAGGACACATATGCAGTTCTGCAACATGCGGAACTCTCGCTTCAATATCGGAAGGCGCTTTGGCTGAACGGCAAATCGGTAGGCAAATTGAGAGCAAGAATGTTGCGAACCCCGCTGCTATAGATGAATTCGCCCCATTGCCGGCACGTGGGATGTTGGCCGGCGCCATGTCGGAATTCGATTAGAGAACTGCACTAATTTGCTGCTGGTCGAGAGATATGGTTGCAATGATGGACTCAAATTCCACCATCAAATCCGGATGGTGTTGGCCAACATATTGCCGTGCAGATTCGTTTTCAAGGAGCTTGGCGAGGTATCCTTTCGCAAGTACCAAATTCAACACGTCCTGGCCGTAGGTCTGTTCCACGAGCTTGTACTGCCCCTGTAGATTGCTCATTTCCCGCTCCATTCTGGCCATCTGCTCAGGATTAACTCCGGTGAGCTTGCGCGGCTTCTTTTCATCCACAAGACGCGCCGCTGGCGTTGCCACCAATAATGCCTCCGCGTAGGACACTGACACATTGTTCGCGGCCACCATCAGTTCAACACATTCGACCTGCCGAGTGGGTTTCATTTTGCGAAGCGCGCGGACAACTTCTGTTGAGAACTGCCTGTCTCCCAGGAGCTCTGCCGCTTCCGGACAAATGCCGTCGAGCAATGACATCTTCTTTACTATTTGCGACACATTGACGGAAAGAGCTTTCGCCAGTCGTTCAGGTGAAACGCCTCGCTCAATCGCGCGCCGTATCATGTGGTGCTCCTGCACTGTGGATAGACGATTAACACGGTTGTTATAGGTGTAGCTCTCGTCGTCGGTCGCGACAAGACAAGCGACCTGCTCGTGACCCAGCGCCTGGATAGCGAGTAAGCGTAGATGCCCGTCCAGCAGGACGTGCTGTCCGGACGACTGGTTCGTCGGCGCTACCGAGAGCGGTTCGATAAGGCCCACCTCCTCAATGGAGGCCTTAATCTGCTTGAACTTTCGCGATTCAGCCACGGGGGTTGGTATTCTTCGCGAAGGCAAGATGCCGGCGACCGGCAGTGACAACGGCTCGGGGATGAACCCGAGAATTACGCCTGTCATATGGCACTCCCGCTCGGCCAAACTCGTTCGGCAAGATACTTCGGCAAACTTGCCAGTCCCTCGGCGCGCAACAGATTAACGAAATTCTCGTCGGCAAACAGTTGCCGCAATGCGCCAACCACAAATAGCAACCTCTGCTGCGCGAACTCCGCTTTTCTCACCATTGCTTTCTGGCGTTCGACCTCACGCTCATACGTCCGTACGAGACTAGACGTCGTGATGGTGGCGGACATCTTCGGCATATGGCGCGCCGTGCTCTTTCCAAGTGCCTTTCTGCGCTCGATGATGCGGCGAGCAGTCATCAGTTGCTTGCCCCTCAATTTTCCGGACTCGTAGGCCTCTTGGAGCGCCGCTTGTATTTCAGCGTCGTCGTCGCCAGCGCCGACAATCATAAGAGCTGCGTTGAGGGGAACGAGACCCTTCTCCACCGCAACCACCAGTCGCTCTTCTCCCTGGCGCAGCAGCGTGAGGATGCCGTGCACGTAGGTCGATGTGAGACCCGTTTTTTCGGCAATGACTTTCGGAGAATAACCCTGCTCCTGCAGCTGCCGAATGCCCACGAGCCGTTCGATGGGCCTACACTGTCGGCGCGCGATGTTTTCCGTCAGGCTCATTACGTACGCATCCTCGTCGCTCACATGCACCACGAGTGCGGGGATGGTCGCTTCCCCGAGCGTGCGAAACGCTTTCAATCGCCCCTCGCCACATACAAGCAGATATTTTTCTATCCCCCCAGTTGTCACGCGTGGGGTGACCAGGATAGGTTTCTTCAGGCCGATGGTCTTGATGTTGTCGACGATTTCATTGAAGACTCGACCATTGCGCTCTCTCGGATTAATGACTTCAATCTGAGAGACCGGAATCATCCGAATTTCTCCGGGCTGCTGTCGCGAGTTCACGCTACTCTCCTGAGACGAGCGCGCTCGGCCATTCCATACAAGTAGTCCAGCGTGTCAAATCGATAGCTCTCAAACTCAATTGGATTTTGGTCGGCGAGATGAATACGGGGTTGCCCAAAATCGAGATGCGGTAAGAGGTAGTAGTCGAGTGTCGATGCGTTCGCCTGGTCGAGCCGAACCGCAACAGTGATGTCCGGCAGAAGACTCGTATCGAAGCGCACCTTCCAATGATTTCGGCCGTTGCCGTGCGCCTGACACCGTGCGAGCACAATGCATGCTGTGAACTCATCATTCACAGTCAGAAGGTCGGTTGCGGTGTCGCGTATCATCGTGCCGCCCAAATCGGCGATTTTCTTTTCCGTCTGGGCGACGATTTCTGGATGCAGTTTTCGCAGGAAGCGATTGGTCTCGATGTAACGATAGTCGCGACCGGGAGTGAAGCCGACAGTCTGATAGGCTCGGATTAAACTGCCAAATCGATAAACATAGACGGACGTAGAGGGCATGCCATCTGTTTCGTCTATCACCACGCCAGACAGAAATCCGCGGGCGCGGTACAGATTACGCAATCGCTCAATTAACTCTTCGTTCGAGTAGTGCCGCGCTCTCGCTCTCATAATGCCCTGAGCGGTGTAGAACGTCTCACTCGGGACAATTGCCTGAAATGCTCCCTCCTTTCGAATCCACATATCAGGGGTGTTCATCACTCGCATCTTTTTCAGCTTGAATGACACCCGGTTGTATACGTTATTTCCAATGTATTTTTCGTTGGTCAATACCTCCCGTACCGTCGCCCGCGTCCACTCGCGGTCAAGGTCAGTGCGCACATTCATGCCGTTAAGGCGAGCTGCAATCTCGTATTCGTCGAGCGATTCGTCGATAAACCAGTTATAGATTAAATTGACGATTCGCACCTCGCTTTCCGGCCCCGGCATCAGGACAACCCTGTCCGTCTGTAGGCTTTTATGTTCGCCTCGATGCAGCTCCGCTTTCATGAGACCGTGCTCGTCGACCAATACTCGGCGCAACCCATAGCCTGCTGGGCCTCCTTGTCGGAAACCCATTTCAATCAAACGACACTGGCCGGCAAACACCTTTGCAGACAGTTCTCGGCTGTACTCGCCGGCCATTGCGCGCTTCACCCCCTTCACAATGGTCGAGACTGGCGACCCGTCGTTCTCGAACTGCTCGGCGCAGTACGCAACCTGAATTCCTGCACGGCGGCAAATGTATTCGTAGTACGCGCTCTCGTCGGCATCCTGGAATCTGCCCCAACGACTCACGTCATAGACGAGGATGATGCAAAAATCAGCCTTTCCATTCGTCACATCAGAAATGAGATTCTGAAGTGCTTGGCGACCGTCGATTCGAAGACCGCTTTTCCCTTCATCGGCATATGTGCGCACGATGTCGAATCCGCGACGGGTTGCGTAGTCTCGAATCCGGTCGCGCTGATTCTCAGTCGAATACTGCTGGTGTTCCGTGGACATGCGGACGTACTCGGCTGCCCGTCCTGCCAGCGAGCTGGCTACGCTTGGTGCACCTGCGCTGTTGAATGACATTCTCCGCTCCACAACTCAGACACTGACACGCAGCAGGCACCATGCGCAGGGAGAAGCCCGAATGCGGACGCCGCGTCCTCAAGTCGGGGCGTGGCGCTCTAAAGCGAACGGTGACAAGGCAAAGGTAGCAGGCCGGACGCCTACGCGTAACACGTCATCTCTTTGCAATCAGACCGGCGGCGCCGTCGGCGCAGACAACACGGTTATATGAACGGTCCACGCGTCCATCTTTGCAACGTTGGCGTCATCCGCATGGCACAGGACGTAGAAGCCCGAGTCTAGGGACTGCGGACGCCCTGACACGTCCATCTTTGCAATCGCCCTGAAATTCCGCCGTTCGTTGCGCGTCTGCTGCATGCTGCTATTGCGCTCGCGATACGCCGAATGCGAGGCTCGATATTCGCGCCAGTAGCCCGAGTGCCCCGCGCACCACCTGGCCTGCGCCCGTGCCTGGTTGTCGCGATAGTCACTATCGATACGGAGCCGGTGGTTCTGCCAGGCACGTCGTCGAGCTCGCTGGCAAGATTCCGATGAGCAATAGCGCTGACGGGGAACGTGCGGCAGCGGCACAAACGCGGTGCCACAGGCGAGACAGAGGCGTGGGGATTTCATGGGTGCCCTCCAGGCCAGGTTGCGACGAGCGGACGCCGGCGCCTCGACCAGCCACCGACGGCACTGGCGCGGGACGAGATAGAGAGGGGCTTATTCAGTAGCTGCTTCGTTAATCGGCCAGCGCGATTTGCTTGGCGTGTTTGTAGGCCGGGTCTCCGAAACTTGGACATTTCTTGACCGCCGGCGTGCAAGGAGAGGGTTCGTCCACCAGCACAAATCGCTTAAATTGCCTTGCCGGACGCGCAGTTTTTTGCGGTAGCTTGTACAAAGCTGAGAGAGCGGTGCTGGTGGGATAGGACCCGTCCTGTCACAAGCCCAGGCTCGAGTCCGAGGTGGTCTGGACGGTTCGTCTCGACTTATGCGTCCATTTTCTCGCCTTATGGGTCCACCCTCAGCTGGAAGCCCTTATCCCGTAGCGTCAGGCATCAGCTCGCCCCGAGGTCGACTATTCGTGGATTACCTTGTGCGTTCTATACGCGTGACAGTCAAATCCCCTCAATTTCAACACCGTGCTCGGCAAGCCAAGTTCGTCGCCGCTCGAAATCCGGCATCGTTCGTTCGACTCAGCGAAGCAATGTGCTTAGCTGTTCGTATGGGACAACGATTGGATGTTGCAGGAAGTACATGCCGGCACGAGCACACGAGGTGACACGCTCGTTCGGCCTTTCGAACTTGAACGGTCGACCGGCATCCGGTGTCGGCCATATGGTCCTGTGCCCGAAATGCCAAGGTACCTACCCGATCGTTCAGGGCTCCAGCCAGTACACGATTGAAGGCCGCGCCGTTGCGCTGGACAGGATGAAGACTGCATGTGGCGCCTCGCTGATCGCCAGCCAACAAGAATTCCTGGCAAGCGAGTGATGCTATCTGGCTCTAATTAAATCGAGCCTTATCTGCTCCGCGCACATTTCGCGCCGCACAAATGCAAAAACCCCCGCCTTTCGGGCGGGGGTTCTTGGCTTAGGGAGCCTGACGATTACCTACTTTCACACGGGAATCCGCACTATCATCGGCGTAGAGTCGTTTCACGGTCCTGTTCGGGATGGGAAGGGGTGGGACCGACTCGCTATGGTCATCAGGCAAAGGGGGTTGTTCTGCTGGCGTGGCCAACAGAACCAATCTTGGAAGAAGCAGTAATTAGGTTGTGTGTATCACACACGAGAATCCAACCGTCCGACGCGCTCTGTAGCGCGAAACAGACTTGTTATAGGATCAAGCCTTACGGGCAATTAGTATCAGTTAGCTGAACGCATTACTGCGCTTACACACCTGACCTATCAACGTCCTGGTCTCGAACGACCCTTCAAGGGGATCTAGTCCCCA
>NZ_JACCQA010000081.1:0-6251 GCF_015712215.1 Burkholderia sp. 9779_493 | reverse complement strand
GGGTTCAAGCGGGTGTCTCCGTGGAGCGGTCGCCGTGGGCGGCGATCCGGTATGGCGCAAATTATAAGCACGCTTATTATATAGCCGCTTATCGCCAGGTCGGGAGCCGCGAGCCGGTTCCGGCTTGACCCTATAATCGCCGCATGGACAAGACCTATGAGAACCGGATCGGTTACCTGATCGCCGACGTGGCGCGCCTGAACGGGCGTCTGTTCGACCGGCGCGCGAAGCGCATCGGGCTGACGCGGGCGCAAAGCCGCGTGCTCGCGTACCTGACGTGGAAGGGCGAGATGAACCAGGCGCGGCTCGCCGAATGGCTCGAGATCACGCCGATCTCGCTCACGCGGCTGCTCGACCGGATGGAAAGCTATGGCTGGATCGAACGCATGGCGAACGACGACGACCGCCGTGCGTTCGTGATCCGGTTGACCGACAAGTCGCGCGAGATCTTTCCGCAGATGCTGGAAGTGGGCGATACCGTCGCCGACGACGGCCTGCGCGGCTTCACGCCCGACGAGCGCGAGACGCTGGTGCGGCTGCTCGGGCGCGTGCGGCGCAACCTGATCGACTGCGGCGGCGAATGACGCGGGCGCCCGGTCGGGCGCACCGCTTGCAACCACAAAAAAGAGAACACCGAGAGATGATCCAGGCCCGACGAATCGGCCGGAAGGCCGGTATTGCGATCCTGATCGCGCTCGCAGTCGCACTGATCCTCGGGATCGGCATCGTCTGGCTCGGGCACGACGATGCGCCCGCGGCCTTTGACGCGGCGATGGAGAAGGCGAAGCGCGGCGACCTGGACGGCGAATTCGACGTCGCGCTGATGTACGAGCACGGCGACGGCGTCGAGCAGAATCCCGCCGAAGCCGCGAAATGGTATCGGCGGGCCGCCGACCAGGGCGATGCGGCCTCGCAGAACAACCTCGGCACGCTGTACGAAACCGGCGTCGGCGTCGAGCAAAGCCGGGCGGAGGCCGTGAACTGGTATCGGCGTGCGGCCGCACAGGGCCACGGCAATGCGTTGTGCAATCTCGGTCGCGCATACGAGCACGGCGAAGGCGCGCCGCAGGATAGTGCGGAAGCAGTGCGGCTTTACCGGCGTGCGGCCGAACAGGGCCTGCCCAGGGGGCAACTGTATCTGGGGTTGATGTACGACGCCGGGACCGGCGTGCCGCAGGATGCCGCGGAAGCCGCCAAATGGTATCGACGCGCGGCGGATCAGGGCGATCCGCAGGCGCAGAACGCCCTCGGCTACCTGTACGACAGCGGGCGCGGCGTGAAGCAGAGCGACACCGACGCATTCAACTGGTATCGACTCGCCGCGGAGCAGGGCTACGCGAACGCGCAGAACAATCTCGGGCTGATGTACGAGAGCGGGCAGGGCGTGCGCCAGGACGACGCCGAAGCGGTGAAATGGTATCGGCTGGCCGCGGCCCAGGGTGTCGCGACCTCGCTGTTCCGGCTGGGCGTGCAGTACTACTCGGGTGGCGGTGCCGGGCACGATCCGATCGCCGCGAACGCGCTGCTGGGCCTGGCTGCCGCCGCCGGCGAGACGCGCGCTCAGGCGTACCTCGATCAGGGCGCGAAGCTCACCGCGCCGGCCGATATCGAGAAGGCCGCCCGGCTAAGGGCCGAGATGAGCCGGCCGGGCAACCTGCTCGACGCGCTCGATCGCTACGAGGACACGGCGCAGCGCGGCGACGGCGGCTGATCTCGTCGGTTTGCTGGAGACGGACAGGCGCGGCTGGGGATACGCCGGTGCGCAGCTCAACGGGTCAGCGCCGCGAGCAGGTACGCCGCGAGATACAGCCCCACCCCGTACGACAGATGCGTGACGAGGCTGCGCCGGCGCGCGACGCCCGGTTGCGGCGTGCGCGACGCCGCGATGCCGAAGCCGAACGCCGGCTGCATCACGAAGAACGGGGCGACCACGCTTGCGAGTCCGGCGACGAGTGCGGGGAGCGGCGTCGGCGCATCGATCCACGTCGGGCCGGCGATCAGCACGGGCAGTGCCGCGAACGCGATGCCGATCGCGTAATGCGCGATCCAGCCGAGCGCGCGTTCGCCGGCCACGGGGGCAGCGGCGCTGATCGACGCATGGCGGAACCGGCCGTGCGTCATGTGGCCGAGCCAGCGGCCGACCAGCGCGTAGTCGAGCGACGGAATGCCGAACGCACGCCGTCGGAACAGCGTCCACAGGTCCATCAGGAGCGTGGCGCCCGCGCCGATCAACAGCAGCTTGAGCAGGACGTCGGACGGGCTCATCGCGCACCTCCGCAGCGAACGATGACGGCGATGCGGCACGGCGGAATGCGACGCGGGTTCAACGGTTTCATGGCGGTCCGGCTTGTCTTTATGGAGTCGAGCGACTATCTTGCAACTTCAAGTGAACTTGAGGTCAAGCATGAGCCGACTGGACATTGCGGACGTCGCGCGGCGCACGGGATTGCCCGCATCGACGCTGCGCTACTACGAGGAAAAAGGGTTGATCGTTCCGATCGGCCGGCACGGGCTGCGGCGGCAATACGACGAATCGGTGCTGGAGCGCCTGGCGCTGATCGCGCTCGGGCGGGAGGCCGGTTTCTCGCTCGACGACATCCTCGCGATGGTCGGCGCGCAGGGGCGGCCCGCGATCGACCGCGCGAAGCTCGACGGCAAGGCCGACGAGCTCGACCGCACGATCCGCCGTCTCGGTGCGGTGCGCGATGCGCTGCGGCATGCGGCCGTGTGCCCGGCGGCGAACCATCTCGAATGCCCGTCGTTCCAGAAGCTGTTGCGCATTGCCGCGCATCGTCATCCGGCGCGCCGTGCGAAGGCGGAAGGCGCCGCGTAGCGGCGAGCCTGCGCGAGGCGGGCGGTTCGGTAGCCATGCGACGGAAGGGTGGTGACGTGGTGACGTGGCGGGTTCGACGTACGTGCCGAATCGCGAGACGGCGCTGCCGGTCCGTGCCGCCTTCGACGTCAGCGAAGCGCTGCCGACGCCCGACTCATCCCGCGTAATACACGCGGCATTCCATCTCGCGCCCGCGCACGATCCGCTTGCCGACGAGCGCGCCGTACGTTTCGGTGAACACGGTGCGCTGGTGCTCGCATTGCACCGCGTCGTAGAAATAGAGCGAGACCCAGTCGGTCGGGCGGCCGGCTTCCGGCGTACGCATTGCGGCATGCTGGCTCAGCACCGTGAAATGCCAGCCGCCTTTCGTCATGTGCATCACCGGCGGCGGCACGTAACCGTCCGCGTTCAGGCGCCGGTGCGCGAGCGTCGGCAGTACGCCGGCGGCCGCCTTGTTGCGGTACTGGCGATCGATGTAAAGCAGCAGTTCGACGGGCGGCTCCGTGCCGGGGCCGGCGCTTTGCATGTGGCCTTGCCAGCGGCGGCGCCGGCTCAGCACGTCGTCGAGCGCGGCGCGGATGCCGACCGCGCGCCGCGGGCCGACGCCCGCGATCGTCTCGAGCTGGCCGTTGCGGGCCGCGCGTTCGAGCTCCTCCAGCGTGTCGATGTGCAGCGCGTCATGAATGCGCAGCGCGAGCGCGTGGCCGATGCCCGGCACCGCTTCGAATGCGGACACGCGTTCGGCGTCGCCGCGCAAGCGGTCGAGCTGCCGCCAGCGTCCCGTGACCAGCAGCTCGGCGATCGCCTGCGCGACGCCCGTGCCGATGTCGGGCAGCGCGTCGAGCGCCTCGACGCCGCCGGCGTCGAATACGCTGCGGATGTCGCGGTCGAGCGCGTCGACCGTATCGGCCGCGGCGCGGTAAGCGGCGACCCGGTACGGGTTCGCACCCTGGTCGACGAGCCATTGCGCGGCCTCGCGCAGGCAGGCCGCGACAAGCTGGTTTTCCTCGTACGTCTGGCTGACGGTCGACTGCATGGCAAGGGACCCGGAAAGCACAAACGGAATGGACGCGGCGAGCGATGCGCCGGTCGGCTGTCAATCATTGTCGCGACGCGCGATGAAGAAAACTTGATGCGCGTCAATGGCAAACGTAACACAGGCACGCAGCGCACGGTCGTGCCGGAACGCGGCATGACCGTGCACCGCACGCGATGCGGTTACGCGTCGAGAAACGACTGCGCGTTCTCGGCCTCGGCGGCCGTGCGCAGCGCGGCGAGCGCCCGTTTCTCGATCTGTCGCACGCGCTCGCGCGACATCCCCGCATCCTGCGCGATCGCGTCGTAGGTGTCGGGCTCGGCGCCGCCGAGGCCGAACCGCCGGCGCAGCACGTCGGCCTCGGTCGGCGTGACCGACCGCAGCAGCGACCGCACGCAGTCGCGCATGCGCGTGTCGGCCAGTTGCTCGAACGGGCTGGCCGATGCCTGATCCTCGATCAGTTCCACGAGGCCGGTGTCCGCGTCCGGCAGCGGCGTGTCGAGCGAGACCGGCTCGGCGGGCAGCGCGAGCACCGCGCGCAGCTTGTCTTCGGCGAGGCCGGTTTCGGCCGCGAGCTCGGCCGGCGTGGCGCGGCGGCCCGTGCGCTGCCGAAAGCGCAGCGCATGCCGCTGCACGCGCTGGTACTGGTCGCCGACGTGCACCGGCACGCGGATCGTACGCGAGCGATCCGCGACCGCGCGCGCGATCGCCTGGCGAATCCACCAGGTCGCATAGGTCGAGAACTTGAACCCGCGCCGGTATTCGAATTTCTCGATCGCGCGCATCAGGCCGAGGCAGCCGTCCTGCACGAGGTCGGACAGGTCGACGCCGCGGTTCAGGTACTTGCGCGCGATCGACAGCACGAGCCGCAGGTTCGCCTCGAGCATCGCCCGCGTCGCGTCGCGCACCTTCTGCTGGCCGTCGCTCAGCGCGGCAGCAAGCGCGCGCCGTGCAACCGCATCGAAGCACGCCGCGTCGCCTGCCGACGGATCATGCGGGGCGGCCGCGAGCGCGCGCACGACACGGCTCGCGTCGTCGACGGCCGGCGCGACCCACGCGAGCGAACCGAGCAGCGCGGCCACGTGGTTGCGTGCGTCGCGGTATTCGGCCGAACGGGTGCCATGCGCATGCACTGCCTCGCGCAGCGCCGACGCCGCTGCCTGCAGCGTGTCGTAGCGGGCGGGCACGGGCGCGTCGGCGTCGTCGTCATCGGGCGAGCCGGTCGTGCCCGTCGCGCGATGACGCTCGAGCAGCGCGTCGACCGCGGGCGGATAGCCGGCGATCGCGTGCAGCACCTGATGGCGGCCCGTCTCGATCTCGCGGGCGAGCACGATTTCGCCTTCGCGCGTGAGCAGCGGCACCGCGTGCATGCGCCGCATGTAGAGCGCGAGCGGATCGGTCGACGCGCTCGTGCCGCGCGCGAGGTCGCCGAGCATGGCCCGGCCTTCGTCGAGCGCGTCGCGGTCGACCTCGACCGGCGCCGCGCCGGCGAACGGCGCGGGCACGGCCGGCTCGTCGAGTACCGCGATGCCGATGTCGGCCAGCGCGGCGCGCACGACATCGAGCGCGTCGGGGCTGTCGCTTTCGGGCGGCAGCGCGTCGACGAGGTCGGCGTGCGTCAGATAGCCCTGCTCGCCGGCGAGCGCCAGCAGCTGGATGATCGGATCGAGCGGTGTGTCCGCCCGGGGAGTGGGGCGTGGCGTAGTCATGTCGATGGCGGCGCGAGCCGCGTTCCTGTCTGGGGCGGGCCGAAGCTCGCCGGTTTGCGGTTGCCGGTGGGTCGCGGACGCCCGTCCGCGCCGGTCAGCCGACATCGTTCAAGTTGAGGGCATTTGCGCCAACTTCAACGCCGGCGCCGCGGACGGGCCAGCACGCGGCGTGCCCGCTCCGCCATCCAGGGCAGGAAACAAAAAGTAACGGATCATACGCGCGGAAATCTGCAGGGGACGTAAGCTAGAGTCAGGCGCGCGCCCGGCGGCGACGCGCGGATTCTGCCGGAGTACGAGATGAACCCGATTTCCGCCGCGAGGCCCGCCGTCGTCGCGCTGGCCGCCCTGGCGCTTGGCGGCTGCTACTACACGAGCCCGTACGGTTATGCACCTTATTACGCGCCGGTGCCCGCCACGGTGACGCAGCGCGAGATTCCGGCCGCACCGACCGCGCCCGGCCCGGCCGCGTCGACCGTGCCCCAGGCAGAGGTCGACGTCGGCCCGGCAGTGCCCGTGTATGTCGCGCCGGCCTACGTGCCGCCGCCGTATCCGTACGCTTACCCGGCGTACTACTCCGGCTGGTACGGGCCGCCCGTGACGATCGGCTTCTGGGGCCGCTGGGGTGGCGGCTACTGGGGCGGCCCGTACCAGCCGGAGTAGTACGCCGGGTAAG
>NZ_JACCQA010000080.1:0-6750 GCF_015712215.1 Burkholderia sp. 9779_493 | reverse complement strand
GCTTTGCTACACGCTTCCTTCAGACCCCGCCTCGCGACGACGCCCTTGCGTTTCGCTAGTCCTTCGCCCCATCAGGCTGGACAGGGGACTTGCACCCCCAAGCTGTTGCGCATGCTCGGCGCACAAAAAATAGCCCGCGCTTCAGAGAAGCGCGGGCGAAACCGTCGCCCTACGAGGATAGGCGACGGGGCCATCGAGATCCGCACGCTGGCGCGGACCATCATCTGTTGCGCCGACGCTTGGCGCGTCGGCATGTGAAGGCGTCGATCCCGTTGTTCATGCGCTCGCCGCGCATTCCCGGTCCCTGACGCCATCCTCCCTGTTCTAACGATTCCAACCTATAAAGCAGGTTGCGTGCCAGACATTACACGCGCAATATTCCATTGATTTATAAGGAAAATTTTTTAGATCGGCGACAATGTGACACGTGTTCTGTCGTCGTAACGCGGGGATGTTACGTAACGTCACGAGAAGGGACGGGCCCCGCCGAACATGCGCACACGCTGGCGAGCGGACATGAAAAAAGCCCGCCGAATGGCGGGCTTTTCAAGGAGTGCGGAAACGCCGGGATCAGCGGAGCTGATTCACGAGCAACCCCATGATCTGGCGAGCGGCCGACGACGAATCGATTGCGCCCGAATCGTCGACGACCGCGACACGCGTCTGATCGGCCGTAAGCGCCTTCACGTTGACGCGATACTGCTTCGCCTGCTTTTCCTTCTTGCCGTGGAACAGCTGGCTCCAGAAGCCCTGCTCGGCCGAGCTCAGATCCTTCGGATCGACATAGCGCACGAAATACAGGCCCTTCGTGCGATCGCGATCGTCGACCGTGAAATTCGCGCGATCGAGCGCGAGACCGACGTGCAGCCACGACCGGTCGTACGGCTCGCCGAGCGTGACTTCGGACGGCACGGCCGCTTCGGCCGCGTCATTGCCTTGCGCCGACGTACGCGAGACGTTCTGCGCAGCGATCGCCGCGGCAGCCTTCGACGACGCGTCGGCATCGGCCTTCTTGTCCTTCGGGACCGCGTTGTCCTTGATGTTCGCGATCGGCGGTTCGCCGTTCTTCGCGCGCTGCTCGTTCTGCGCGAGCACGGCCATCAGCCGCTTCAGGTATTCCGTCTCGAGCGCCGGATCGTTCGGCTTCGGTTCCCACTTGCTCGAATCGTTGTTCGCGCCGGTGATCGCCTCGCGCATGCCCTTCTGGCTGATGAACACGTAGGTGCCGCCGTTCGGCGCCGAATCGAGACGCGTGCGGTACTTGTTGCGCTCGGCCGTCACATACGAATTGCCCATCGCCTTCGAGATCACGCTGCGGATCAAGCCGTCGTTGATCTGCGGATGGGTTTCGTTCCAGTCGGTTTCCATCACGCCCTTGTCGCGCTGGTCGACGACGAGCAGGAAGCCCTGCTCCTGCCAGAAACGGCGAACCTGCGGCCAGATCGCGGCCGGCTGCTTGCCGTCGATCACGAGCCAGCTTTCGGTGCCGTCGCGCTGGATATGCATGCCGGCGACGGCCGGCGCGACGGTGTCCAGCGCAGGCGCGGCCTGCTGGACCTGCTGGAGCGCGGACAGGGAAGTCGCGCCGCCCTGGGGCGGCAGCGAACGCTGATCGGCCGTCTCGTCGAGCATGTTGGGCGGCACTGCGAGCGACGCTTCCTTCGATTTCGAATCGCTCTTGTAGTCCACTTTCGTGGGCGACGACGTACCGCAACCGGCGACGAGCGCGCCGGTGGCGAGCACTGCAGCGAACCGCATGGTAAGACGAAGATCAGTCATGTTCGGGGAATCCTCTTCCGCTAAATCACGGCGCTTTCCGTGGATCAACCTTGCATTTTACCGGGGCCGCGTTGCGATGTGCAAAAAAGCGGCGGCCAAGAAAAAACCCGCGTCAGCTTGAGCTGACGCGGGTTCTTGTCTGGTCGGGGCGAGAGGATTTGAACCTCCGACCACCTGCACCCCATGCAGGTACGCTACCAGGCTGCGCTACGCCCCGAAAGAAAAAAATTATAACAGACAGTTTCCCGATTTAGAACGGGTCGCATGCATTTTGTGAATGTTCTCGTGCAATTTTTTGGCGTGATGGCGGCGATGCAGGCAATCCGCGGCACTCACCGCGCATCGTCGTCACCGCTTGCGTGCGACGCAGATGACCGTCAGGCCGGCGACGCGATTGAAGCGGAACATCGGCAGCTCGATGCGGCAGATCGTCTTCAGCAAGCCGTTGACGAACGGATGATGACGACGCAGTTGCGACGCAGGCTCGCGCGGCTGCGAACGCGCCCGCTCGCCCAGCCGCAACGCGGCCGCGAGCGGAAACGTGAGGCCGAAATAATAGGCGCCGTGCTCGACGTCGAGCCCGGCACGCCGCACCACGCCCTCGAGGCCGCCGAGCGTATACCTGCGCTTGTGTTCGAGGAAATCGTCGTGGCCGCTCCACAGGAACTGGAACGCGGGCACCGTGATCAGGAACCGGCTGCCCGACGGCGCACCCTGCACGTACTGCGTCAGCAGCCCGACGTCGTCGTCGACATGCTCGAGCACGTCCATCAGCAACACGAGATCGGCATCGAATCGATCGACGGCGCGCCGAAAGTGGATGGGCTTGCCGGCCGCCTCGCCGTCGCTGTCGTCGGCATAGCTCGTATCGACACACCACGCTTCCGTCGCTTGCGTGCGTTCGAGCAGATGCTTCGAGAAAAAACCGGAGCCCGCACCGACGTCGAGTATCCGGTTCGCGCCCGACGCGCCCAGAAACCGGCGAATCGCGCTCGCCTTCGACGCGTAGTACCAGTGATCGCCCACCCCCGCACCGAGTACGTCGACTTCCTTCAGGTCCATGGCGCTTCCCCGTGATGGCTGCCGTGTCGTGATATCGAACCCGCCACTGATGCCGATCTTACCTCGCCGCCATCGCCGCGCGTATCGGTCGATGCCCGGGGCCGCGCCGCTACCCGGCATTCGCCCCTAATCGAAAAGGACGATGGCCGCTTCACGGCAAATCGCTACCGTGCGGTAAGCCGGCGCGAGATCGACGTGCCCGGCAAGCCGTCCGACTGCATGCCGATCGATCCGGCTCACCCCGGCCTTGCCATGTCGCGCGCAGGCAGCGGCACCGCGGTCGCGACGCCTGGTAACCGTCTCCGACACAGGGCATCGAATGCATCAGAAAAACGAAATTTCCCGTCGACATTTTCTCCGGCTGGGCGCCGGCACGATCGGCCTCGCGCTGGGAAGCGCGTCGCTGCTGTCGGCATGCGGCGGCGACGCGATAGCGGTCGCGCCGGTCACGACGCCGCGGCTGGCGTCCGCGTCGAACTTTCGCGACACGGCCGGGCCGGACGGCACCGGCTACGTGACGACCAGCGGCGCGAAGATGAAGAAAGGCGCGATCTATCGCTCGTCCGCGCTCGCGCTGTCCGCCGCCGACGTCGCGACCGTCGGCACGCTCGGCATCACGCAGGTCGATGACCTGCGCACGCCCGCCGAGATCAAGACGCAACCCGATGTACCGCTCGCCGGCGCCGCCTGGCAAAACCTCAACGTGCTCGGGGCCGCCAGTATCGACCCGATTCCGACGACCGGCGCGACCGCGACGGCATTCATGCTGAGCATGTATCGCGCATTCGTCACGTCGGACAGCGCGCACGCCAGCTACCACGCGCTGTTCACCGGCTTCGCGGGCAGCGGCGACAACCGGGTGTTCCACTGCACGGCCGGCAAGGATCGCACCGGCTGGGCGACCGCCATTCTGCACTCGATCCTCGGCATCTCCGGGCAAACGATTCTGGCCGACTACCTGCTGACCAACGTCTATAGCGCAGCCGATATCGCCGCTTCGGTCGCCCACGCCCGACAAGCCGGCGGACAAAACGCGGCGGACATGATGACCGCACTGCAAGGCGCACACGCCGACTATCTGCAGGCGGCCTTCGATCAGGTCGCGACGTCGTACGGCTCGATGGCGTCGTACCTCGAGAACGGCCTGCAACTCGATCCGGCTACGCAAAACGCGATCCGGGAGCGCCTGCTGGTCTGACCGGCCGTTGCTGTGCGCATCCGGTGAAACCCGCGCCGGCCAAGGCCGGCCGCGGTTTTTCAGGGTTGCCTCGAAAGACGCCGACCGCCGGCCCGCACAAACCAAACGGCCGTTTGATACGGCCGTCCATCCACCGCGAATCCGTTGTCTGGCCGCCCGCCGGCGCCCCGCGCCCGGGCATCCGTTGTTTGGTAACGCCGCTCTAGCGCGCTATGACACACTGCACGGCATCGACGCTCGCGCCGTGCAGTCGCGCGCGCCGCCGTCGATCAAGACAAGACATGGAGACAGACGATGCGGAATGCGGTCCGGCGCGGCCATCGCTCGCCTTTGGCAATTTTCGACTGGTTTTCCGGCCTGCGACGCACGGTCGCCCCGGAATCGCCCACGACGTCCCGCGTGTTCGGCTGCGGCGCGCTGGCGCTTGCAGTGCTCTGCACCGGCTGCGCGGAATCGGCCGCGCAGCGCGACAGCAACACGTCCATCGCATCGACGAAGATCGAACGCACCAAGGCCGAGCGGCTCGCGCGCGAACAGCAGATCGCGCGCACCGTGCCGTCGCTCGCATCGATCAGCCTCACGCAGCCGCGCCCGTTCACGCTGCGCGACTCGGGCCAGAACGGCGCGATGACGTTCCTGCGCGACGTCGATTTCCGCATCGTCAACAACCTCGGCTTCTTCATCCACCAGTTGTCGGCCACGCTCGTGCCGACGCAGGCCGGCGCGCCGATCGTCTTCGACGATCCGACGAGCTTCGAGATCGACGTACATGAAGGCACGGTGACGCTCGACAATGCGAAGCTGACCGCCCTCTTCAACACCTACATCTTCGGCTATCGCAACGCGCCGCTGCGCAAGCTCGCAGTGTCGGCCGGCGACGGCGTGATCCATCTGCAAGGCGAGATGCAGCGCGACGGCTGGGTACCGTTCTCGCTGACCGGCACGCTCGCGATCCGCGACGGCAGCCGGCTCGTGTTCCACCCGACCGGCGTACGCGTGTCGGGTATCAACGCGCAGCCGGTGATGCGCGCGGCCAACGTGAAGATGGCCGACCTGCTGAAGGTGCAGACCCCGATCGCGCAACTTGCCGGCGACGATCTCGTGATGGCGGTCGACAAGCTGATGCCGCCACCGCGCCTGAAGCTCACGATCACCGCCGTGCGCGTGACGCCGGCAGGCCTCGACCTGAAGCTCGACGACGGCACGCATGCCGGCTTCGCGATGCCGGCGAATGCCCCGCAGCAGGCGATGTACATCCGCGGCGGCGACGTGAAGTTCATGCGCTCGATGCCGATGAACGCCGACATCCTGATCGGTCCGGTCGATTCGTCGAAGCGCGAGCAGACGTTCGTGTTCGACCTGTATCACTATCGCGACCAGGTGTCGGCCGGTTACTTCAACTTCGACGAAAGCGGCGCGATGGCGATCCGGATGCCTTCGTATACGGGCCCGGCGAGCGGCGCGCTGCTCGGCAACGCGGCGGCGCGCCTGAACGACAGCTTCCTCGCCGCGCAGCAGACTGCGCTGCGCGACGTGCGCCAGCACTGGGAAGCGTACGCGCTCGCGGCGGATGCGATGCGGCCCGGCATGCAGAAGGTCGCGATGCGGCGCACGTCGACGACGCCGTTCAACGAACGGCACGTGTCGAACCGCAACCCGACGATCCATCTGCGCAACGTCGACTTCAACCTGTCCGGCGATATCGGCTTTCATGTCGAGGATCTCGACGTGGAACTCGTGTCGAGACGGCCCGGCGAACCAGTCGATCTCGACGATCCGAACCAGTACGACATCCGCATTCTCGGCGGCACGGTCGTCGAATCGTGGAAGGCGATGTCGGCGCTCTTCAACAACTACCTGCTCGACTATTCGCCGCGTTCGCTGAACGACCTGCAACTGAGCGCGGACGGGCAGAACCTGCGCGTCCAGGGCGGCATCAAGCTGTGGAATCACGTACCGGGGGTCTGGCTGCCGACCGACATGAAGGGCTCGCTGACGGTGCTCGACGACCGGCACCTCGCCTTCAAGCCGTCGCAGGTGTCGGTGCTCGGCATCCCGCAGGCGACGCTGCTGCGCTCGCTCGGCATCGAGCTCGCGTCGCTGACGCCGTTGCGCCGACGCGGCGCGGAACTGCGCGGCGACACGCTCGTGCTCGACCAGTACACCGTGTTCCCGCCGCCCGTGCTGAACGGCAAGCTCGGCCAGGCAACGGTCGAACGCGACGGCTTGCGTCTCACGTTCCGGCGCGCAGCGGGTGCAGCCGCGCCGAAGCGGCCGCAGATCGATGCGCCGAGCTACATGTGGATGGAAGGCGGCGACATGAAGATGTTCAACGTGCTCGAACTGAACGTGCGCGCGTTGATCCGGAATTCGGCCGAGGCGGGCCCGATGCGGTTCGACCTGTACGGATACCGCAGCCAGGTCGCGCAGGGCTCGGTGCGGATGCTGCCGGACGGCACGCTGGTCGTCGACATCGGGCAGAAGAATCCGCTCGCGTCGCGCTGATCCGCATGCGCGACACGCATGAAAAAGCCCGGTGGCAGGTCGCCAACCGGGCTTTTTCAATGCTGCCTGCGCGCCGTGCGCTTGTATGTTCAGTACTGACCAGTACGGTAAAGTCTGGTGGTAGCCAGACGAGACCGTGCAGTTTGCCCCGCGCTTGGGTGTTGGAGCCCGTGACTGAGTACAAAACGCACGGTTGCCGTGCTGGT